>JBDTLW010000139.1:0-6061 GCA_039934575.1 Parafilimonas sp.
CATTTTATGAAATATTAGCGCAACATAAAAATGCCATCAGTGATTATGCATTGATAAAAGAAATCGTGAAGGAAGTTACAGTGGCAGTAAAAAAGAATTTGCAAATAGACTGGTATAAAAAGCCTGATGCAAGAGCGCAAATTATGATTGCTGTAAAACGTGTGTTGCAACGCAAAGGTGTAAGCCAGGAATTGCAGGATATTTTGAATGAAATTATGGAACAGGCTGAAGCAAGATATAAAGAGTGGTGGGGCGAGGTGGCGTAAAAAAATTATAATTATAGCATTCATATAATTCGATAAAAACTTTTACTGCAAACTCTTAAGACCTTTTATTTGCATTGCATCTGCAGGCATTATTGAAATTGCTTCTCCCCCGCCCGCTGCCATTTTAAATGTGATGTGTGATATATTGCTTACAATAAATTGGTTGATTGTATAAGCTTCAGGATTTGTTTTCCAGTCTGCATTTGGCGCATCAGCATAAACAGGGCAACATATTTTTTTGATGGATCAAGAAAAGAAAACGCTGTTGTTATTTCTCTTTTATTTTCATCTGTAAATAATATTCCTGACTTCGTCACTAGGACACCCACTTTTAGATTTCAAATAATTGGAATAGATTTTTTTGTTCATCCGTTAATAATAATGTTTTTTCGATAAGTTGTTTAGAGTTGGGCTTGATAGCTTTTATGCTGTAAACCGTTTTGGCAATTTCAATAGCCTTTTGCGGGCTAAGGGTTGATTTTAATAAGTGCAATTTTCTTTCTAACTCTTTGTAAATTTTATAGGCAACAAATGCTATACAAATGTGTGCTTCTATCCTTCGTTTTGCATAATGATAAACAGGGCGTATTTTAATATCTGTTTTCGCTACTCTAAATGCTTTTTCTATTTGCCATAAGTGATGATAGTTTTCTATTACTTCTTCTTTATTTAATGTAGTATTGGTAATGTATCCTTTCAGCCCATCCCATTTTTTATCGGTATGTATTTTGGTTTTGTCTATGGCTATTTTTATGTCTCCGCTCATTTTTAAAAATTTATTATAGCCTTTATTGTTGATTTGTGCTTTTGTGAGTTTGCCTGTTTTAATTTGCTTTTCAAGTTTCTTTATTCCACGTTCTCTATTGGCATTATCTTTTTTAGCTCTGGCAGCCGAATAGCTTATAATCAGTTGTGTTGCCAGGTCTTTTTGTATCACTTCGCTTTCACCATTTTTTAATGCTAACCCAAGTATTTTTGAAGTGATGGTTTGTGTTTCATTTTTTATTCTTGCTCCTAAAATGTACTCGTAGCCATTGTTTTGGAGTGATGTAATGTTTTTGTTAGACAACAATCCGGCATCGGCAACGACTACCAAATTTTTAAGATGATACTTTCTTCTGAATAAGTTGATAACGGGCAGCATCGTATCGCCTTCAAACTTGTTACCATTGTATATTTCATACGCCAATGGATAGCCTCCTTTACTTACTAATAAACCTAAAACTATTTGCGGGTTTTGATGTTTACCATCTTTACTAAAGCCTGTTGTGCGAAGCGCATCTTCTGCCTCCACCTCAAAATACAAAGTGGTTACATCGTAAAAAACAATTTGAATTTGATGGTGTAAAATTTGTAAAGTATGCTGGTAACTGATTTTTTGTACGGTACGTTTTTGTGTGGTATTGAGTTTGTCCAGGTATCTGTAAATCGCAGTTTCATTGGTTTCAAAATTTTCATATCTGCGTAAATAATCTACTGTTTTTAATTTGCTTAATGGATAACAAAGCCTTGCTAATACCAGCTTTTTAAACAATTCATCTTTAATAGCATTAAATCCTATTTCATTAAATATTTTACCCAACAACAAGTCTATACCAACTATTTTTATTTGTTGAATATGATTGATAAACTGTTCAAAAAGCACATCTGTTTGGGTAAAGTCAAACTCAACCAAACCACTATGTTGTTGCATCCATAACACAGCCTCTTCCACCATTTTTTTAACAACAGTAATAGCTGATGAACTGCCAATCGTTTTTACAACTTTGTATTTGCCAGATGATTTATCAATAACCTGTACACTAATAACGCCGCTCTTATTGTTCTTTTGACGCACAAACATTTTACAAACCTAAAAATCAACCCCGGGACACCCAAATTGAAAATAACAACCTAATATCTGCAACTGTTATAGCGCTTTTTTTGACGGATTTTTAATAAGTGACGAAGTCGGGAGAGGTGCTTTTTACTCCTGTTTCTTTATCATATTTACCAATAAAATAATGGCTGCACCAAAAATTGTCATCATACCAAAAGACCAGCGCAAACCTATTGCCTGCGCTACAAAACCCACACCAGGCGGTATTACTAAAAATCCAAAATAACTGATTGTAGATACAGATGCAATTGCAGTACCACTGCTCATGGTTGTTGATTTTCCCGCGAGGCTAAATACCAACGGAATAATACACGACACACCAAAACCGATCAATATAAAACCTGTTAACGCAGGTATCAGATAAGGAAATAAACTCACCAGGATTAATCCTGAACAAATAAAAATACCGCTATATCTGAGTATAGTTATGGTTCCGAATTTGGGTACTATCTTATCTCCAAAGAAACGTCCCGTTGTCATACAAACCATATACAATACAAAAGCAGCAGTGGCGGTTTCTTTTGATGCAAGCACTGCTTTATGAAAATAAATAGCGCTCCAGTCATACATAACATTTTCACAGGCCATAGATGCAAAAGCAATCAGGGCAAATACCAGTAAATATTTATCAGGCCATACAAATAATTTTTTGCGTTGTGGCGCATGTTGCAGTGTATAATATGTATTTGGATAGAATATAAAAGAAAGAATGAGCAGCACAATACTTACTGATACAAGATGCATTGCCAGCGATAAACCGGATGCTACAAACATATAACCAACAGCCGCACCCGCAAAGCCTGCCATGCTCCACACTGCATGAAAACTGGTAACGATAGAATTTTCATATAGCCGCTGCACTTCAACGCCCTGCGCATTCATAGAAAGATTTAAAAGATTTCGGGATGAACCAAATCCAAACAAAACAATCCACAATTGCCACGGTTGCTTGGTAAAAGCTAACAATGCAAGCATCAGATTATAAAAAACAGCACCAAAAATCATGATGCTTTTGCTGCTGTATTTATTTAAAAGATTGCTGGTAAATGGCACAGTAACCAATATACCAATTGGTGCAGCCAGCAAAGCTGTGCCCAACTGTGCTTCATTAATATGTAACTGCTGCTGAATAGCCGGTATGCGTGAAGCCCATGTAGAATAACCGAAGCCTGATAGAAAAAAATACACCAATGTTGCTGTGCGGTGTTTTATGCGTGGCAGTTGCGTTTTAGAAACAAGTTGCATCGTTACAAAAATAAAGAAGGGTTTTTGGCAGTAAGGTTTACTATAATTATTTTTTTTTGCAGAAATTATTCTTAAGATTTTTGAGCAGACATCTATTAAAATTAATAAATAAAAACTGAATACCTGCTCAAAATTATTCTTATAAAACTTTGTTTTGTAGCGTTAAAATTGTTTCGATATTTACAGCATGTGCGGCATTGCAGGAATTATTTCACCTTATAACAAATTTGTACAACTGCAGCGCCTGCAGCAAATGGCAGATTCAATAAAGCACCGCGGACCTGATGGTGAAAAATACTGGATAAACAATGATGAAACCGTTGGTTTTGCACACCGGCGTTTACGTATTCTTGATCTTTCTGAAAACGCAGCGCAACCTTTTCATTATTTGCATTACACAATAATTTTTAATGGAGAAATTTATAATTATACAGAGCTTAAATATGAATTAAGCAAGCATAATTATGCGTTCACTACAAACTGCGATACTGAAGTAATACCGGCGGCTTTTGATTTTTGGGGAGCAGATTGTTTGCATCATTTTGATGGCATGTTTGCCTTTGCTTTATATAATGAAATAAGCAAAGAAGTTTTTATTGCAAGAGATCGCTTTGGCGAAAAGCCTTTATATTATTACACAGATTTTCATGAAGGAAAATTAAAGCAATTTGTTTTTGCAAGTGAGATAAAAGCTTTATGGAAAGCGGGTATGCAAAAAGAAATAAATCAAACAATGCTGTTGAATTTTATAACGCTTGGTTATGTACAAAACCCATCTGATAATGCAGAAACATTTTATAATAATATTGTAAGCCTACCTCAATCTCATTATTTAATTGTTTCAGCTCATACAAATAAAGTCCTGATAAAAAAATGGTATGAATTAAGGACTCAGAATTTAAAGAGCAATAATGAAAATGAAGTAATAGAAAAATTTGCAGAAATATTTTTCGCTTCAGTAAAACGCAGATTGCGTAGTGATGTACGTGTTGGTACAAGTTTAAGCGGTGGGGTTGACAGCTCTTCTATTCTTGCAGCAATTAACCAAACCAAACAAAATAATGAGCTTTCTGAAACATGGAGCAATGTTGCATTCACAGCAGTATTTCCAGGCTTTGAAAAAGACGAAGCTGCAAACAGCAAAACAACAGCCGAGCATTTTGATATTGCACAATTTATTACAACGCCATCTGCAGATGATTGTGTAAAATATTTTGAACAATTAATGTATTACCAGGATGAACCTGTGCAAAGCAGCAGTGTAATGGTTCAGTTTTTTGTGTATGCATTGGCGAAAGAAAGAAACGTAACGGTGTTGCTTGACGGGCAAGGTGCAGATGAAATTTTAGCAGGGTATAAAAAATATACGCATTGGTATTTACAGCAATTATTAAGAAAAAATTTTAAGGCATTCAAACACGAAAAAAAATTGCTGGAGCAAAATAATTTTCTTGAAACATGGACCTGGAAAAATTTTGGCGCTGCATTTTTTCCTGCACAAACAAAAAAACAATTAGAGCATAAAGCATATAAAATACAAAGAAGTAATTCGTATATCAATAAAGATTTTTTGGTTCAGAATTTTAATAAAAACAGCTTGCAAAAACCTGTTATAAAAAACCTTGAAGACAATCTTTATTTTAACACGTTTCAATTTGGTCTTGCGGAATTATTGCGATATGCAGATAGAAATTCTATGGCGCATTCAGAAGAAGTGCGCCTTCCTTTTTTAAATCATGAACTGGTTGAATTTATTTTTTCGCTGCCTTCATCATACAAAATAAAAAATGGCTTTACTAAATGGATATTACGTAAAGCCATGAATAATTATTTACCCCGGGAAATTGTTTGGCAAAAAAATAAAATTGGTTATGAACCTCCGCAACTGCAATGGATGCAAAGCAAACCGCTGCAGGAAATGATTATGGAAAGCCGAAGAAAACTTGTTAACCAAAATATTTTATTGAAAAATATTTTGCAGCAACCGGTTGAAGCAAAACCTGCGCATGATGCAGATAACTATGACTGGCGTTATCTTTCAGCAGCCGCATTATTTGCATCCTGATTAATGTATTTTTCTTCTTTTGTAATACTGCCATCGGCAGAAATATTCAGCGCATATAATTTTGTGCCCTTTGAAACTTTTATTTCGTAACTAATGCCGTTCTGTGTTGTAAGTTCTGTTACGCCCAGAATTTTGCTTTCGCTGTATTTTTTATTTAAACTCATTACAATATTTGTGGGCAATTCTTTTCCATCTGAATACTTCCATGAGCAAACAAAATTACCATCCTTGTTGTAAAGTACTTTTTCAAAATTTTCATTTTGATAAAAGCTTACAAAATAGCCCGCTTTATCATCGTTCCATTTTACTTTTTCTGCATTGGGAAAAGTTTGATTAAATGCCTGTATAAGTTTTGAACCGGGAGCGGCAGCAACAGAGAAAACAATTAACAATGAGGCTGCATAAAAAATTATTTTTTTCATAACATTCTTTTTTTATTGGTTATTGAATGCGTGAAATTATGTTGATGTAAAGCCATAAGTCAAGTGGTTCTACACCACTGGTTTGTTAAAGTGAGTTAATAAATTTTAATTGATGAATGATCTTATCGCTGAAACAAAAAAATCAATGTCTTAAACCTGATATTATACCATTGAAACAAATTTT
>JBDTLW010000140.1:0-6011 GCA_039934575.1 Parafilimonas sp.
GCAACTGCTTTTCATTCAGGGAAAAATAAGCATACACTTTAGTTATGTTAGACACGGTGGTTAGCGGCATGGCGGTAGTGCTGCTCACCAGGCTTCCCAATTTATAGGGTATGGTTCCTACAACGCCGTTAACAGGACTCGTTACATTTGTATAACCCAGGTTTGTTCTTGCATTGGCAAGATTAGCTCTTCCCTGTGCCAGCGCTGCCTGGCGTGCCTGCAAAGTGTATTCTGCAGATTCCAGTTCATAATTACTAATGATCTGTTTTTCTACCAGCGGCTTTGTTTTTTTTACCTGTAATTCCGCAGCGCTTACATCGGCCTGCGCACTGCTGATCGCCGCTGTCGCATTGTTGACGTCCTGCTGGTATTGGGGTGCGCTAATGCGAAATAATAACTGCCCTTTTTTCACAACAGAACCCTCATCCACGTAAATCTGTTCAACATAGCCATCAATCTTTGGGCGGATCTCAATGTTTTGCTCACCCTGTAACGATGCCGGGTAGTCCGTTTTTAGCGTAGCTGTTTGAGAAGCTACTTTCAATACAGGATATGTTGGGGTTGAAGTAACTGCATCAGCCTGCATATCTTGCTGTACTGAATTGCCACAGGAATATAACAACAAAATTGTTAAGCCTGCCACAAGCGTAAAACACCTATTCTTATTTTTTAATTTGTATTTGTCTGGTTTCATAATTTAATTATACTGTAAGTTGAATTTAAAATTGGCAGCAGGATCAGCCGCAAAACCTCTACCTGAATAGCATTTCTACAATTAGTTTTTTTCTTTCATTCATTAAACGGCAGAACTTGTTATCTGAGAGTTGAAATAAACCTTTATGCAAAGGGCTTACGAGCAATGGATGCGAAGTAAGCGCAATGATATTTATCATAAACTGAACAGGTTGCATCTTCATAATGTTACCGGCTTTTATTTCTTTACTAATCTCTTTTAGAAAAGCCCTGATGTGAGGAGCACCTTCTTCAGATAATTTAAAAACACCCAAATCATCTGAGAGCATTTCTGTCACAAGAAAAATTTCCCGGTAGGGGTATGCTATTGTTTCATTTAAGAAAAGCGTAACCAATTCTTCAACCTTTTCTTTAAATGGCAATGCTGATTCCATTAGTTTATATAGCTTACCATTTAACTCATTTACTGCTTCATTAAAGACTCGCTTCATCAGCTCGTCTCTCGACCTATAATAATAATGAAGTGAAGTTCTGCTGATACAAGCGGCATCTGCAATATCCTGCGTAGTTGCATGCAGTTTGCCCTCAGAAAAGAATATCTCTTTTGCCGTGTCCTTAATCAATTGTTCGGTTCCTTATCTCTTGCTGTCACTTATTTGACAAAAATGTCAAACGTTATTGAAACAAAAAAATTTTTTTGTAGATATTAAAAATATTGTTCATGATCACACTTCATTTGTGGATAACAATTTTTTTCGTACGATGCAATGAAGCGTTGCATTTTTTGGAAAAAGAAAAGCAAATCGTACCGGGTTGCTTTGGAAAAAATTCAATATGACCTTCTGTTGTGTATTTTGCAAATGAGCTGCATTTATCCGCTAACTATTTGGGGGGTTTGATGCTAATAAGCGGATGCTTACGCTAAGCCAGGAATAATAATTTGATGTATATTATAACCTGCAATAAAAGAAAATAATACAGGAATAGCAAAAAAAATTAGTGCTTTGTTTTCTCTATTGTAGCTAACTTGTAATCTAAATTGCCATAAAGAGTGTTGCAAAAAAAAACTACTGCTAAAAGGAATAAATTTTTAAAATTCCTCTCCGTTCTTGGACCTGGCCTCACAACAGGCGCTGCAGATGATGATCCATCCGGCATTGCCACTTATTCTCAAACGGGGGCGCAGTTTGGCTATGGACAATTGTGGACAGCTTTGTATATGCTTCCATTTATGATGGGTGTACAGGAAGCATGCGCAAGAATAGGAATGGTAACCGGCAAAGGAATCGCGGCGATCGTAAAGGAAAATTATAGTACTAAAGTTTTATATTCTGTTGTTGGGCTTGTAGTTGTTGCAAACGTGATCAATATAGGTGCAGATATTGGCGCTATGGCTGCCGCCGCCAGGTTAATTATTCCATTACCTCTTGTAGTGTGGACACTGCTCTTTACTGCCAGCATTCTCATGCTGGAAATATTTACAACTTATAAAGTGTATGCGAGAATTTTAAAATGGCTGGCACTTTCATTATTGGCATATCCGATCACTGTTTTCATCGTTCAAATGCCATGGCTTACCGTGCTTAAAGCAACATTTATTCCTCATATCGAATTTAGCTTTGCATTCTTTTTTATTATCACAGGTGTTTTAGGAACAACTATTTCACCCTATATGTTTTTTTGGGAAACATCACAGGAGGTTGAAGAAGTCAAAGAAAAAAAATGGATTAAAAATGGCTTACCACAAATCAGCAAGAGAAAAATTCATTCTATGCGGATTGATAATAATGCAGGCATGATTATTTCTGAGATTACTACATGGAGCATATTAGTTGTTGCTGGCACCGTACTGCACAATAGCGGCATCACAGATGTTAAAACAGCAGCAGATGCTGCTAAGGCGCTTGAGCCTTTAGTACATTCATTTCCACATGCAGGTTATTTATCCAAACTTATTTTTTCAATTGGCATTATCGGACTGGGTTTTTTAGCGGTTCCTGTACTTTCAGGTTCCGCCGCTTATGCAGTTTCAGAAGCAGCAAATTGGGAATCCGGTTTAAATTTAAAATTAAAAAAAGCGCATGGTTTTTACGGCGTCATCACGATTGCCACATTAATTGGTTTGATCATAAATTTCATTGGCATCAATCCCGTAAAAGCATTGGTGTATGCGGCTGTGCTGAATGGCATCGCTGCTGTACCACTTATTTTTTTTATCATAAGAATTTCTGCTAATAAAAAAATTATGGGAGAATATAAAAGTGGACTGCTCTCTAAAATAATTTTATGGACCACTTTTTTAGCAATGGGCTCAGCAGTAATTGCGATGTTTTATATGATGATGAAATGAGATAGCGAATAGTGAAAAAGTGGATATTAAAATATTGATAAGCAAATAACTAATGAGGCCGAATTCACTCAATTCTGAAGGAAGGGAGCAGCAGAAATATCAAAACATAATATTACTATGATGACGATCGCAGTGATATAGACAAAAACAGGACCGCCAACAAGTAATTAAAGTTGCACAAAAAAAATTCTATTTAATAGAACTTGTATTACTTCATGCAATTATTTTAAAGCCAATTGGCTGGCTTAATTTTCAGTATTAAAAAAATAATTTTCAGAAACAAAAAAATTGAGTATTTCATTCTGAATTAAAATGATTTGCAGGAATTATATTTTAATCCCATTGTTATCGCGACAAAAGCATTAGCTGCTTTTGCTTTGGCAGAAGAGCATTATAATTTATTAAAGTGAATTTTTTTGCAGTTTAAACTTCTTGCTCAAAACTTCACATTCAAACCAACCATAAAATTTGTTCCTGCTGCAGGATAATAATAATTTTCATTTATCAATCCGCCATCATATATGTAAGGATATGTATAAGCATTTGGTTCATACAACTTATTAAAAATATTATTTACGGCAACTATAAAATCTATTTGCTTACACAATATTTTATACAAAGAATAATTCAGCCTGAAGTCTTCTGTAAAATATGAATTGAGTTTACGGTTACTGTTCTGCGCATTATCCAAATATTGTTTTCCAACAAACTTGCTTACAAAATTCAACTGCATATTTTTTACAGGAAGAAATGTTATAGTGCCTGCTGTAATAATATTTGGCGAGAAAGAAATGTCTGTGTTTTTGTGTTCAACAATTTGCTGACCAACATAATTAAAATCTGCATCGTATTCATCTAAATATTCTGTAAACGATTTTATTTTATTGCTGCTTAACGTAAGATTACCACTCGCATTCAACCATGAACTTACAGCAACACCTGCCTGCAATTCTATACCAGTACGATAACTGTTTGGTACGTTGGTTCTGGTATAACTTCCAACATCATTTATCTTTCCTGTTAGTACCAATTGATCTTTGTATAACATGTAATAAAGTGTTGCGGAAAAATTATAATTATTTTTTTTGCGTTCAATTGCTGCTTCAAAATCATGCAGCGTTTCTGCTTTTGGTTGTTGCTCTAAACTTGCTTCAAAATCATCGCGATTCGGTTCTTTGTGTGCCTGGGCATAACTGAAATATGCATTCCATCCTTTATAGTTATAATCAATGCCTGCTTTAGGATTAAAGAAATTAAAATCGCGTTTTATAAACAAATCGGGGTTGTCCTCAAAGCCTTTCATGTTGTGTAAAACATGCCTGTATTGAAGATCAATAAAACTGCTCCATTTATAGTTAATAGTATGCATCCATTTTGCATAAATATTTTCATCTGTTTTTGTTGCAGGGAAATCATAGTACTTATAATCGGTTGGAATTTTTGCTTCGCTCCAGATTAATGTACCATAATGTTTGCCATCATATTTACTCCAGCTTCCCCCAATTGTTATTTCATCTTTTGCCGTTTTATATTGAAGCGAAAAAATTTGTCCATAGAAATAATTATCGAGCCATAATCGTCGTACAACATCGGCAACTACTGTATCATTCAAATTATAATCGCTTAAATTTTGCTGCGCTTTGTATTCTTCATAATAGCCTTTTCCTCTTATTAAAAATAATGCTGTATTGAATTTCCATTTGCTGTTAAAATCATGATCAAAAAATAATTGATAATGCGTTTGCCGGTAATTATCTGTTTGATTATTGTAAGGCGTTCCGGGCTTTTCTGTGCCTGCGGGATTGTATGTGCGATTGGTTTGTAAACTATCAAACGGAATTCCATACCATGCCTGGTAGGTTTTTTCTTTGCCTGAAAAAATATTTAAACGCAACGTATTTTTATTGCCGGCATAAACAGCAGAAGTATAAAAAGATTTTAAGTTGCTGCTCGCCCTGTCAATATAACCATCACTCACAATACGGCTTACTCTTGCATCAATTGTAAAATGATTTCCTAATAAACCGGTACCAAGTTTTATTGTATTTTTCCAGGTATTAAATGAGCCAAAACTGTTATCACTTTCAGCATAGAATTTTTTATTTATTTCATTTGTACTGATATTAATTGTTGCGCCAAAAGCGCCAGAACCATTTGTTGAAGTACCCACGCCACGCTGTATTTGTATTGAGTTTGCTGATGAAATAAAATCAGGCATATCAACAAAATAAGTTGCGAGACTTTCCGGATCATTAAACGGAATGCCATTAAGTGTAACGTTTATTCTTGTTGCATCTGTACCGCGTATATGAATGCCTGTATAACCAACGCCATTGCCTGCGTCTGTTGTTGTGGTAACAGAAGGCGTTTGATTTAAAATAAAAGGCAGATCCTGACCAAGATTATTTTTTGCTATATCATTTTTGCTGATGTTTGTTTTAGTAAACGGTGCTTTATCTGATGCACGAACCGAGCTTACTTCAAGCGGCTCCAAATATGATGTTGATTCCTGCAATATTATATTCAATAAGATATTTTTTTGCAATTGTAAGGTTGTATCAAAAGATTTCATTCCAACAAACTCAACAGTTACATTATAAATTGAATTAAAGTTTACATTTTCAAAACTGAATTGCCCCTTCTCTCCTGTTTGCGTTTTAGATTTTAAGTTTTTTGTACTGATACTTACTGTTGCTGCTTTCAATGGTTGGTTCTTGTTATCAATAACAATTCCGCTTAAACTATTTTGCGCTGATGATGAAATTGCGCTGAATAAAAAAATAAATGTTCCCAATAAAATTTTCATTTCATCATTTTTTAATTTCACAATAATGGGAACAAGGAATAATGCTGGAGAATGTGCGGCTATGTAAAGCTCACCTTCCCTTCGCAGGTATTACCCTGTTCAGGTTCAACGGGTGTGATCTCAGCCTCCTTAACTTATTAAGAAAGCACCCCGAGTGTAATT
>JBDTLW010000141.1:0-6008 GCA_039934575.1 Parafilimonas sp.
ATAACCACATATTCTGTGACCAATGACCATCTGGTTCCTGGGTTACCATCAGGTAATTTATTGCCCTGAAAGCATCGTCTTTAGAATGCATGGATAAAAAACCACCTGCAATTTGCACCAGGTCACGTGGCCATACCAAATGATACCCTCCGATATCATCATCGCCTTTTGAAAAACCCCACGGAATAGACATACTTGCAATAGTGCCTCCTACAAAAGATTTTGACTCATGTGTGCGTAATACAGCAGCACTGATACGGGAAAGTTTTCCTAAATTATTTTGCGATTCCTTTTGCGGCGTTAACGAATTTTGCCACTTCAGCCATTCTTCAGTATAACGTTTTTTTGCGTAGTAAAACCCATCCATGATGCTGGCCCATGCATGGTGTCCGGCTTCAACAGGATCGTGTCCAAAACCTACGGAAAGAACAAAGGAATTATCCACTCCTTCCAAATCTATTTCACCAATCATTGCCACGTTTCCATTTTCAGCACGTTGATATTCCTGTGTAATTTTTTTGTGTGCTTCCAGATCTGTAAAGCCGTCAGAAACACCCACAAAACCCACTGAACGTTTTAACCATTTTTGGGAACTCGCCAATGCCAATACAAGTCCATTTCTTTTGGCAAAAATCATTGGAATGCCTTTGTAATCTCCAACCCAGGCTGTATTTCCACCCCCACTGTTGCCTAAATGCGGAGCAAGTAAAACATACAAATGATAATTGCTTTTTGATTCTTTCTGCGGCACAAATTCAATCTTTTGTAAAAGCGTATTGCGTAGCGGATCCGTGATTATTTCTTTTTTAATAGAATACCTCTTTTGCAGGCAATCGTTTGTTATTTTATATGCAGGTATTCCATCCCCAAACATTTCGATAGAATGTTTTGTATCTCTTTTTTCTTCTGAAAAAAAATCGTTTCCATCTGTAACAATCAATTCCATATCTCTTGTACATGCCTCGTCTTCTCTCGGAAAATATACTTCATCTATAATGCCATGACTTATTGTAAAGCTAACCCGGGATAATGAGTTCAATGCCTTACCAATACCAGACTTGGCGCTTGATGTCCATCTGCCGGGAATACCAGGACTGCCTGGAGGAATTTCTAAATAATTAAACATAGATTCATATTTTATTGTACCACCAACTTACCTTTCATTATTACATGAATGCTGCAATAATAGTCTGCATTTTGTGTAGCAACCAAACTCCAGGATTGACCCATAGTAAGTGGTGACGACGTCCAGGTTTTATCTGGTTGTTGTGTTACGTCATGTGCTACAATATCCCGGTTTATCCAAACCACCGTGTCGCCCTTTTGTACTGTAAGTTCTGCAGGTTGAAATTTCATGTCTTTGATTTCAACTGTGTAAGCTTTATGTTGAACTTTTTCCGGCGCGGATGTACAGCTATGTATTAAGAACATAAAACACAGCAGGTATATGCTATTCTTTAATATAGAGAATTTGCTGCGAATCATTTGGATATTGTTTTTTGCACCATTATGGCATGTTCAAGATGTGTTTTTAATACCGGAAGAACGTTTTGAAGCAAGCTTTTTAATTCCGCATTTTGACTGTCGGGAATTAAAACATTTTCAACAGCGTTTATTACAGCTTTATGATATGCAACTTCATTATCAATATAGGCTTTATTAAAAGCGTTACCTGATTTGGAATTCAATGCTTTCTTTGTTTTGCTTGCATCTGCGAGATATTTTTCAGTTACTGCATTATTCTTTGGCGTAACATTTAATTTAGTAACAAGCGCTACGGCCTGATCAATTACTGCCTTATGATCAGCAGCCATTGTTTCTGCAAACTTTAGAATATCAGCATTCGTTGATTTTTTCTTTGCAATATTTGCGTAATCAATATCAATTTGATTAGCTGTTACGGCAACAGAAGCAATTTCAGGATCTGTAAGTTTGGTACTTTCTTGTGAAAATACAGGAAGAGAAATAACAATTGCACAGGCAATTACTATAGCGGTAAATAGCTTGATTACATTTTTCTTTTTCATGATTGTTTATTTTGTTTTTAATAATTAGAGTTAATTAATAAAGAAAAGGATACAATAAACCAGAAGTCTTTTGACGATTTCACTTTTTGTTTGTCTTCGGTTAAATTAAATTGACCATCTTTTCGCGTCATTGTTCTTTGCTCTCTGATCCTTCAGCCAGATTCAGGCATTTTAAAAGGATATTATTTTCTAAATAAAAATAAGTGTGCAAATCATCTTCAAACTCTTCCATCTTTTCACACAAAAGTTTATAAGAGTTGCAGCTATTATGCGGTAACCTGTAATTATCAGTCAGCTGCCTTAAAATTTTCAAATACTTTAAAGACCTTTTATGTTCATTTTGATGCTGATGTATTTTTTCTTTTAAGATTTGCAAAGCGCTGCCGGCATTGTTGTTGCCATGTGTATCTTTTATTGTTTGTTTGATATATGGAAAAAGATATTGTTCTTCTTTCATCAATTGATTCAATAAGTCTTGAAATAAAAAAAATGAAACTTCACTAATTTTTTTTAACTGGGGGTAAAGCTTACTGCAACTATAGGTAACCTTTTGTATAAGATCATACATAATGACCGCATTGTCTTTTACAAAAACATAATGTTGTGTGCCAGGTATATTTTTAATAAAACACCCTGTCTCACATTTATCAGGTTCTGCTGCATAAAATTTCTTGCTGATTTTATTTCCATTGTAATTATAATCAATAGCTACTTTATTTGAAATATTTGCAAAGAAATATGCTTCATTACCAGTATCTTTTAATTTATTCATCTCAGGAATATTCATAATTACAGGCTTTAACAGGTTTTACTATTTGAAGGTTTTTCAAAACTATACTGAGGTTATTAATTTGGCATGAACGCTATATTAGAATGTGATTAGAAAAGAAGTACTTTCTCTAACCTAAAATGATTAGTGTTAAATTGCTTCAATTAATTATGCAGGGCAGTATGGTAAAAAAAATTTTAATTGTTGAGGATGAAAGAAAAATTGCTGACACGCTTAAATTCGGGCTTAATGAAAGAGGATACCAGGTAGACGTTGCTTATGATGGTAAATTAGGCTATCATTTATTTTGTGCAAACGATTATGATATTATTATTCTTGACATAAATCTTCCGGAAATAAATGGTTATGATCTATGCAAAGCAATACGTTCCAAAAACCAGGAAATTCCTATTCTCATGCTCACAAGTATGCGGGCATTGAATGATAAAATAGAAGGATATAATGCAGGCGCTGATGATTATATGGTTAAGCCTTTTGAATTTAAAGAGCTGGTATTAAAAATAAGTTCTTTGCTTAAACGGTCAACGCGTCAAAATTCTCCTGTTGGAAATGTACTTAAGGCATTAGACCTGGAAATGAATCTTGACAGCAAAGAAGTAAAAAGAAATGATAAAGAAATTATTCTCACATCCAAAGAATTTCAGTTGCTTGAATACTTGCTTCGCAATAAAAACAGGCTTGTATCACGGGTGGATATTGCCATTAATGTATGGGATATAGATTTTGAAACTAATACGAATATAATAGACGTTTATATAAGTTACCTGCGTAATAAAATAGACAAACCCTTTGAACAGAAATTAATTCAGACACATATTGGGATGGGATACATATTAAAAGACCATTAATGCATGTAAGAATTAAAATAACATTGATTTTTACCATTATTACGGCTTTGCTGTTATCATTATTCTGCGCTTTTATCTACTATTTTTTTTACAGTATCAGGTTAGAAAACGTTAAAGCACATTTAACCAACCACGCTTTAACTACAGCCAGTATGCTTAATGAACCCGAAACCTTTGATAAAGCGCTGATGAAGAAAATAGACTCCATCACTGTAATACCAATGAAAAATAAAATCATCCAGATATATAATTCCCGCAATGAAAAAATTTATGAAAATAGTGACAGCCCAAATGATACTTTGCATGTTACGGATGATATTTTGAATAAGGCAAGAACTGATATGAAATATTTTTTTACTGCTGGAAACAGGGAAGTCGTAGCCTGTTACGATATTAAAAATATTAATCGACCAGTGATTCTGGCAGCTGCTTTTGATGAAGAGGGCGAAAGAAATCTTAACCATCTTAAAATTATTTTACTTATCAGTTTCACTGCCGTTAATTTAATTGCACTTGCTGCGGGCTATTTTTTTTCAAAGAGATTATTGCGCCCCATTAAAAATATAGCTGATGAAGTAAAAGATATTTCTGCGCAAAGCCTTACGCACAGAATAAAATCAGGAAATGTAAAAGATGAATGGAATTATCTTACTGAAATTTTAAATGAATTATTAGATCGCTTACAGCAAAGCTTTGGCTTGCAACGGCGTTTTATTTCTTCCGCATCTCATGAATTATCTACTCCGCTAACTTCTATCTCCAGCCAGTTGGAAGTATCGCTGCAAAGAAGCAGGGATGCTGCCGAATATCGTGGTGTGATAAAATCAGTTTACCAGGATGTGCGCCAATTAAGTAAGCTTACACAAACTCTTCTGGAATTTGCAACAGGCGGAGGTGTTACAGGAGGAATAGAAATTAATTCTGTAAGAATTGATGAAATTCTGATGCAGCTTCCCCGTGAGTTGATAAAAATGAATAAAGATTACTCTGTAAAACTTGAGTTTGAACAATTACCGGAAGATGAAGAAAAATTATTTGTATTTGGTAATGCTGAATTGTTATTTACCGCTATAAAAAATGTTGTTGTAAACGCATGCAAATATTCGCCCAACCATCTGGCCAAAGTAAAATTAACAGTAAAGCCTGCAGAGATTTTAATATCTGTTGCAGATAATGGAAAAGGCATTTCAGAAAATGATTTGAAGAATATTTTTCAGCCATTTTACAGAACAGAAGACAGCAAAACAGTTACTGGTTTTGGTGTAGGCTTACCCCTGGTTTACCGCATTATAAAAATGCATAAAGGCGAGATAAAAGTTAGCTCCACTGTTGGAAATGGAACTATCGTTTTAATACGGCTTCCTGTTGCTGAAAATGTACGCCGCAAATCATCTTAATCGCTTTCTAATGCTGTATTAACCCCCTTTTAATACTTCAATTTTATTTTTGAAAAGAAATTAAAGATTACTGAGATCAATCACTGTTTTTACTGTAAGTAAATCCTTCATCATTGCATAACTTTAAAAAACAATTTTATGAACATAATTATTAAATCTGTAAACTTTAAAGCAAGCGATAATTTGAAAGCATTTATACATGAGAAGCTAAAGAAGTTATTCAGATATTCTGATAACATTATACGTGTGAATACAGTGCTTAGAAAAGGAGAAAGCAAAAATCCTCAAAACAAGTTGTGCGAAATTAGGCTGATAGTTCCGGGCTATGACCATTATGTAAAGAAAAGCAGCGAAGAATTTCAAAGATCTGTTTCGCAATCTGTGGAAGTTTTAGAAGAAATTTTAAGAAGAAATAAAACCCGGTTACTCATCAACAGATAAGCCCTTGCATTGTGTAAAATTAAAAGTTATCTTATGTCGCAAAATAAAAGACATATATACTTTCCATCAGTTATTCTGTTGGCAGTTGTATCGCTGAGTATGATAATAATTATGTTAGCATTTCTTTACGAATATAATGTGTATGAGTTATTGATCTTATTAATTCCCATATCATACTTCATGTTCTATTATATTAAAAAACTGAAGCATTGTTTTGTTTTGCCAAAGTTTAAAAAACTGTCTGTAGACAGACTTGGTATGCGTAGTGATGACTATATTTTCAGGTCAAATAAAAACACGGATACCGGGTTAAAGGTTTTATTTGGGAACGATCATTGTTCCCAGCCATATCTGTCAAGCATAATTTGTAATGAAGTAATTGCCACGGATATGGATGATGATTCATTACTCAATAACATATCTGTATCAGATGATAAAAGTTTTTTCATGGGTTCGGATGAAATTATTGAAAACAACAATGAATTTAAGGCGGATGGAATATGGC
>JBDTLW010000142.1:0-6004 GCA_039934575.1 Parafilimonas sp.
TATGTTTCAATACCTGATAGGAAACACTGACTGGTCAATACAATACCTGCAAAACATAAAATTAATTGCAACTGATTCCACGCAAATCCCCACTGCGGTTCCGTATGATTTTGATCATGCAGGTATTGTAAATGCACCGTATGCTGAACCGGCTGAAGAACTTGAAATGAGCTCTGTGAAACAACGCCGCTACCGCGGCTATTGTATGCAGGATATTAAAGAATTTGATTCTACGATTGCTTTTTATAACAATATAAAACCTGCCATCTATGCGCTTTATACAAACTGCTCTTTATTAAATGCTAAGTATGTAAAGACAACAATAAAATATCTTGATGATTTTTATAAAACAATAAATGATCCTGTTGCGTTTAAAAAAGAATTTAATTATCCCTGCGATAAGAATGGTACCGGTAATGTGATAATAAAAGGTTTAAAAGATTGATGTGAAAAATCAATATTAATGTGTAAGCACAATTAAATTTAGCATTACAAATAATGGCATCAATTCAATAAGAAGCAGATGCCCAGTCAAGCTGAGCATGACGTGCAAAGCGGTTGTGTTTATCCGATTGCTATCCTTAAGCCTATTGTTGTGCGTTCGTACTTCTATTTTAGAGAAGCTTTTATTTTATTTCAAGAATAATTTTTGTCCATTGAAACAGGGTCGAAGTCATCATTCACTACAAAAAATTTTGCTGTTGCTGTATTGTCAATTCCATATTCTTTGTCAATCGTAAAGCTTTGCCCAACTTGAGCTTTTTTTAATTTGTCTTCAAGAATGTTTTTAAAATTGTTTAAGTCTTTAATTGTGCCTGCAATATAATTTTCTGTTATTACTGCCTTGTCCCAAGTCATAATTTTTAAATAACTATAAGGTCCATAATGGTCATGCTCAGAAAGAAAATCGTTGGCTGATTTATTTGTGTAGTCTTCAAGAAGTTTTACAAAATTCTGTAGTCCGTGTTTACTTCCATAAAACTTCCATTCATTTTTATTATCGCGTTCTTCAAGGTCATAATAGAAGCCAAGTTCATGCCATTCGTCTTTAATTCTTTGGTCAAAGTCAACCATTGTTTTAGTCGTCGTTAGGTTTAAAAACTTTTTTCTTTGTCATTAAGGAGGTGTCAAATCGCATGACACACAACTTGCAAACTCATTTACTCAATCTTTTTTCCCTTTATGATTTTTCGCTTTTTTATCAGGCTGAATATTAAGGGCGAGTTTTTCAGAGCCGCCCATGCCCCGGTATTCAAGGTCTTCAAATAAACCAGCATCTGTAAGATCGAGATGATGAGAATTTTCCCAATCAAACTTTGCAATTTCATGCAGCCGTTCTATAATGTCTGCATCATGCACTTCAATGGCAAGTTCGCGGCGGTCATCAAAACTTCCGGGTGTAAGATTTATAGAGCCAACTATTGCCCGGCATCCATCAGCCAAAAGCATTTTACCATGCAGCTTTAAATGTTTCAGCTTATGAATTTTTATGCCTATATCATCCATTATGCGCAAGCCGCCAATACCTTCTATTAATTTTTCTTTTTTAAGCGTATGCGGCGGACGCACCATTACATGCACTTTTACGCCGCGGCTTGCAGCCCGTATGATCCGTTCAATAATAACAAGGTCCTGGTATCTTTCATTCTGAATAAAAAGCGTATGTTTTGCCTCATCAATAAATTTTGCAATGCGTGTACGCCCGTTTAAACTGCACCAGATAAGACGCGCATCCTGACCGGGATTAAAATCCTTTCTTGACCAGTCTGCTTCAAAGCATAAAATAATTTCTTCTACCTCATGCGGATGAGAAGTAACGATTGCATAATCTCTTGTTTCAGTAAGATTTTTTGTTTCCCAATTTAGTGATTTTATAAAGGCAAGCCTGTCATCAACCACCATAGATTTTTCGTGTGTAAGCACGAAGGACGGGTTTGTATCTTTTACATTAATGCCTGCCTGTTCTAATAATTTTCTTGTGTTCTCATTTTCTTCATCACCATTTCTGCGTGCAGGGTTCAGCATCACTTTTACATCAAGCCCGCGGTTGTGTGCATCAATAACTGCATTAATTAAATCAGGATCTGAAAACAGAAACATTTTTATGCGCAGTGATTTCTTTGCTTCAAGAATAGCATCAATAATAAGTTTGGAAGTGTCATCAGGAAAAACAATTACGGAACGATGATACATAAATATGCGTTGGTTTATAGATTCTAATTTATAAAAATTTATTCTTTTTGTGCAGAAAATAAGTGCACGGCTTTTACATCTGTATTAATATTTTTTGTTTGGATATGAAAAAGATCAGCATATAATTTTCCATGCATTAATAATTCTTCATGCGTTCCTTCTTCCATTACACTTCCGTTTTTTATTACGATAATTTTATCAGAATCCTGAATAGTGCTTAACCTGTGTGCAATGGTAATAACCGTTCTGCCTTTCATTAATGTTTCCAATGCTTCCATTACAATTTTTTCTGACTCAGTATCAAGCGAAGCAGTGGGTTCATCAAGAATAAGAATGGGTGAATTGCGTATAATTGCTCTTGCAATACCAATACGCTGTCGTTGCCCGCCGGAAAGTGTTAAGCCCCTTTCTCCTACCGGTGTATCATAACCATGCGGCATTTTTATAATAAATTCTTCTGCATTGGCCAGCCTTGCTGCATTCATTATTTCTTCTGCTGTTGCACCAGGTTTTCCATACGCAATATTTTCGCCAATAGTACCATAAAATAAAACCGTGTCCTGCAATACAAAACCAATTTGTTTTCTTAATCCTTCAAGTTTATAATCAGTAATGTCATCGCCATCAATCAATATCTTTCCGCCGGATGGATCATAAAATCTGGGGATAAGACTTGCTATGGTAGATTTTCCGCAACCTGTTTGTCCGCAAATGCCAATACGTTGCCCTGGGCTAATTTTAATATGTACATTTTTCAACACCGTGGTTTCGGCATTGTAGCCAAAGCTTACATCATCAAAAATAATTTCACCCTTAAATTCTCCCGGCTCAGTGGCTCCGGGTTTTTCAGGTATTATATCATCTGTATCTAATAACTGCTGAATGCGCTCCAACGCCACCGTTGCCTGTGCTACGGCGTTGGTCATTTTTGCAAGATCTTTTACAGGACTGAAAAATTTACTGAGATAAGAAAGCAGTACGGTTAATGCACCGATGGTCATAAAACCTGTCATTACCAATGCAGAACCTTTCCAGAGAACTAAAGCAATGCAAAGAATAACTATAATATTTACAACGGGTGAAACCAATGCTTTTAAACGGCGTGCTTTAAGCGCAGCATGCACTGTTTTCATGCTTGCTTTTTTAAGGCGCTCTTCTTCCAGATCCTGCGTGCCGAATGCATCTATTACTTTTATGGATGCAAGATCCTGTTGCAGTACAGCAAGTACATTACTTTCATCCTGCCGCACTTCACGCACCGATTTTTTTACTGCTTTTTTTAACCTGAAAACAAAAATTAAAAGAAACGGCGTAATGGCAACTGCAATAAGCGCAAAGCTCCAGTTAATATAAAACATCAATGCAAGTATGCCGATTATTGTCATGGCATCAATTAAAATGCTTAGCAATGTATTTGATACAAAGTCCTGCATGGTTGATACATCGGCAGTAATGGTGCTTAATATTTTCCCCACCTGGTGTGTATCATAATATCCAAATGATAATCTTTCTAAATGATGATAGACCTGTACCCGCACATCATTGGCAACATATTGAGCTGTGCTTTCTGTAAAATAACTGTTGAAGTAAGAGGCAATAGCGCCAACTATAGTAATTACAATAAGCGTGATAGCTGCTGCAGCTGCCAATGCCCTTGTGCTGTTGCCTGCTGAAAATATGTGTATCCATGCAAGCCATGCCGGTAATGGCTGTTTGTCTATAACATTATCAATAATTATTTTTAAAGGCCATGGCGCAGCAATGTCCATTAATGTTGCAACTATCATTGCAGCAAAAATTATCAGCAACCATTTTTTATATGGCCGCACCTGCTGCATTACTAACCGGGAAAGAGCTTTAGTATTTTTTTTATTAGATGAAGCCCTGGATTTCATTCTGCTGAATTACATTATAACCGGATAAATTTATAGAAATTGCAGTTAATGATCAGTATTTTAAAACATCATTTGCTTATTAAAGTTACGGCATGTTTCAACAGATAAAATTGAAAGCATCAATATTTACACCAACACTAATCATTAAAATTTAATTTTATCATTCATTTTACAATATAACAACCATGGCTTTTGAATTAATTATAATTATTGCAGTCATTATCTATTTGAGAAGATCGCTTCAAACAGCGGTTACAATGCCAGAGTGGAACCAGAAGCTATTGTGGTTCATGTATGCAGCAATAGCGTTAATTGTATTTCAATTCAAATTTACTTCTATAGGGCAATGGCTATCTATTATACTGCTCTCATGGTTAACATATATTCTTTACACAAACGAAAAATTCAAGTCTGCAAAGTTTATCATCACGGCTATTATGCCTTTTTTAGTTGTATCAGTAGTTACAGGTGCTGTAAATCTTATAAGTACATCTTTTTATGATCAATGGCAAAATTGGCTTGATACTGCAAACACCTTTACTATTATATGGGCATTCGGAACCTGGTTTGTAACAAAAAGACAACAAAAAGAATTAATAAAAGCGCGTAAAAAAGCTGTTGAAGAAGAGCAGAACAATAAAGTAATTACTGAGATGAAAGCGCAGTTAGAAGTGCAGGTAGCAGAAAGAACTGCGGAGCTTACAAAACAAAAAGAAGAATTAGAGTTTGCCTTGCATGAATTAAAAGCCACGCAAACACAATTGATACAAAGCGAAAAAATGGCAAGCCTTGGAGAACTAACTGCGGGCATTGCACATGAAATACAAAACCCGTTGAACTTTGTGAATAATTTTTCTGAAGTAAATAAAGAGTTGATAAGTGAATTAGTTGATGAAGTTGATAAAAAAAATTACGATGAAGTAAAAGCTATTGCAAACGATATTAAAGAAAATTCAGAAAAAATAAATCATCACGGCAAGCGTGCAGGCGATATAGTAAAAGGTATGCTGCAACATTCACGCACAAGTTCAGGTAAAAAAGAAGTGACAGATATTAATGCTTTGTGCGATGAATATTTAAGATTAAGCTATCATGGCTTGCGTGCAAAAGACAAAAGCTTCAACGCAGATTTTAAAACTGATTTTGATGAAGCTACCGGAAAAATAAATATTATACCACAGGATATTGGAAGAGTAATACTGAACTTAATTAATAATGCATTTTATGCGGTGAACGAAAAAAAGAAATTGAATATTGATGGATATAAACCAACCATTTCTGTGCAAACAAAAAAATTAAACAATAAGATTGAAATAAAAGTTTCAGACAATGGCAACGGCATTCCGCAAAAAATAGTTGATAAAATATTTCAACCATTCTTTACCACTAAACCAACAGGGCAAGGAACAGGTTTGGGTTTAAGTTTAAGTTATGATATTATAAAAGCACATGGCGGTGAAATAAAAGTGGAAACAAAAGTTGACGAAGGAAATCCCGACAAATTCGGGAAAGGTGAAGGCACAACATTTATCATTCAATTACCGATAATATAATTCAATACATGAAATTAATTTTAAAAATATGCCTCTTCATTTTTATACCGGCTCTTGCATCAGCACAGCAAAATGCTTATTTTGAAACCTGGAGCAATTCGCAGGCTGCCAGCATGCGAATACGGTTGAAAAATACTTCTAATGATACCACAAAAATGTTCCTGTCCCGGTGTATGGGTTTTCATTACCAGGAAACAAACAGAGACAGCAGCCTGTACTTTCATCAACAACAGTTGGCATTGGCAAGAAAACTTCAATTCAAATTATGGGAAGCTGATGCACTGGACCAGGCAGGTTGGGTACTTTCGTATTTAAAAAATTATCCGCTTTCTCTTGAATACTTTATAGAAGGAATTAAAATCC
>JBDTLW010000143.1:0-6003 GCA_039934575.1 Parafilimonas sp.
AAAGCTATTCCGCATTTTATTGTTATTGATGATGATCCGTTCAACAACGCATTTTGCGAAATGCTGTTAACCAGCAAAGCAGTATCGTCTTATGTCACAGTTCAAACATTTACAGCACCTGAAGAGGGGCTTAAACATATACAGAACAACTATATAAAAACACCGGGGCAGCGAACAGTGCTTTTTCTTGATATAATAATGCCCACAATGTCAGCATGGGACTTTTTAAAACAATTTGAAAACCTTGATCCAGCAATAACAGAATGCTTTAAAATTTATATTCTTTCCTCTTCAATTGATCCGAGAGACAAAAAACGCGCATTAGAGCATAAATACGTTGAAGACTATATTGTTAAGCCCCTTACTATTGAAATGGTGAATACCATAATAGAACAAGTTTATTAATAACAGGCATAAAGAATTAAGAAATTATTTTACAGGCAGATTAATTTTTATTAATGAAGGAGTACTTAAAAATATTACATCTTGAAGATCTGCCTTCCGATGCAGAACTGGCAGAGCGGGAATTTAAAAAAGCCGGATTTCCCTTTAAAAAACTCACTATTGATAATGAACCGGATTTTATTAAAGCTTTAAAAGAATTTAACCCTGATATCATCATTTCAGATCATTCGCTTCCTTCCTTTAATTCAACAAAAGCTTTACAAATTGTAAAAGAAAAAAAATTAAACATCCCGTTTATACTGCTTACTGCAACTGTATCAGAAGAGTTTGCTGTAGATATATTAAACAAGGGCGCCTCCGATTATATATTAAAAGATCGGATAAAACGGCTTCCTGCTGCTGTACTGAATGCTATTGAAAGAGATCGTTTTGAAAAAGCGCGTCAAAAAAACCTGAACAAAATAATTGAAAGCAGAGAATTAATGAAAGCTGCTGAACGCCTTGCACATTTTGGCAGTTGGGAAATAAACTTAAAAACGCTTATAATAAAATGTTCTGAAGGAGCATCACTGATCTTAGATTCCGGGCACGGTGAAACAATACTTTCAGTAGAAAAATTTTTAAAAAAAATATATAAAGAAGATGGTATTCTAATAAAAGCAGAAATGAAGAAGGCGCTTCACAGTTCCTTAAATTCTTTTAAATTAAATTTCAGGATAATTGATAAAAATGGAGCTACAAAATATATAGTTACCCAACAGGTTATTAAACGTAATGAGAAGCAGCAAGCCATACGTTTAACAGGCTTTTGCCAGGATATTACGGAGCATATAAAAGCAGAAAAGGAATTACATGCCCGCACAGATGAACTGAGAGATCTTGCGGCACATTTACAAAATATACGGGAAGAAGAAAGAGCTGGTATTGCCAGGGAAATTCATGATGAATTGGGGCAACAATTAACCGGTTTAAAAATGGATATGTCGTGGATCATGAAGAAAATGAGCAGCAGTGATGATATTCTAAAACAAAAAATTGAGCATTCTGTAGAATTATTAAGCAAAACCATAAACGTTGTAAGAAAGATTGCTACAGAACTTCACCCAAGTATATTAGACGATTTAGGGCTTATTGATGCCCTTCTATGGCAAAGCCAGGAATTTGAAAAACGCTCAGGCATTAAAACAGAATTCAAGTATTCTTCTTTACCTGAAACGCCTGGAAAAAATATTACCACAGGCATTTTCAGAATATACCAGGAGTCGCTTACCAATATTGCCAGGCACGCAGATGCTACAAAGATACTTACGAAGCTTGATTACAAAAACGGGCAGATAATTTTAAATATAAGGGATAACGGGAAAGGGTTTGATGTTTTAAAGTTTCATCATACAAAAACATTAGGTATCCTTAGCATGAAAGAACGAACCCTGATGATGGGAGGAAAATATATTATACAAAGTGAAATAGGAAAAGGCACTTCGATCTTGGTTTCTGTTCCTTATCCTCACACAATGAACAAATAAGAATATGAAAATTTTAATTGCAGACGACCATATTGTTGTGCGTAAGGGCCTCCGACAGATCATACTTGACGAATTCCCATTTGCAGAAATTGAAGAAGTAGGAGATGCAGAGGAATTGATAAAAAAAGTCATGAAATCAAAATGGGATATAGTTATCTCTGATCTTTCTATGCCGGGCAGAAGCGGACTGGATTCATTAGTACAGATCAAAGAATCTTTTCCTGAACTGCCTGTATTAATTCTTAGCGTTTACCCCGAAGAACAATATGGTGTAAGAGTTCTTAAAGCAGGTGCTTCCGGATATTTAACTAAAGACTCTGCGCCCGATGAATTGATAAAAGCTATGCGGCTGGTAATGCTTGGGAAAAAATATATTACACCTGCTGTTGCTGAAAAATTAGTTTCTATCCTTAACCACTCCCAGGAAAGACAGTTACATGAACAGCTTTCCGATCGTGAGTTTGAGGTGCTGAAATTACTTGCCACAGGAAAAACTATTACTGCTATTGCGTCACAACTTTCTTTAGGCATGACCACTGTAAGTACTTACCGGGCAAGAATTTTAGATAAAATGAATATGAATAACAATGCAGAGCTTGTACATTATGCAATAGAGAACAAGCTTTTATAATACTAAATTTCTCTTTGTTATTTATCCCTGTAGTATATTCTCTACAATTTTTATTTAAACCTATTACATTAAATTAATTGGTGTGTCTATTTTACCCACTAAGATATCAGGATAGTTTTGTGCTGTAATTATAATAACAATTTCAGAAACAATTTTTAAACAAATCCAAATATCTTTTCCATGAAAAACCTCTTAACCATTTTTGCCATTGCATTGTTCTTTATTTTTACTGCATGCAGCAAAGAAGTTGACTCATATCAATTGCAGTCAACTACAATTTCAGGCATTACACAAGCGCACAAACGTATTTATTTTACGCAACAGGGCAATTACGTCCCCAGCAGTTTTGCTTATTCTCCAGGTGATACATTTGTTTTGAAAAAGGGTATTGATTATACTTATTTTTCAATGGATGGTATTCATGATATTACTATAATAAATGAAGGACATGTTCATTTACTCAATGGTTTCAATCTTGCCAATTGCAATCACGTTACAATCAGCGGTACGGGTGATGCGAACGATTTTTATGGATTTGAAATAAGTGGACATACATCCGGAGATGTTGGTATTGATGTAAATGGGAAAAGTAAAAATATTACTGTCAATAATGTATCCATACATAATAAAACGTATGGTTTTTGGGTTAAAAATGAAAGTAATTTAAGCTGTGATATTTCCTTTCTTTATCCATACTGGTATATGGACAGTATCTCAATTCATGACAATAAAATTGTAAATGTAAACCAGGAAGGCATGTATCTTGGCAGTACCGATCAAAACAATGATCGTCCCAATCCATGCGGAGCAAATAATTATCCTACCCGCTTAAGTAATATTTCTGTATTCAATAATATTATTGATTCTACATATCGCGGAGGCATACAATTAAGCGGAGCAGACAAAGGTGTAAACAGCATTTATAGAAATACAATAAGCCGCTGCGGTTACGAACTGAATAGTTACCAGGGAAATGGTATTGTGATTGGTGGCAATGCTTATGCCAATATTGATCATAATACAATCTCAAACACACTTTGTTCAGGTATATGGGTTTTGGGCACAGGCACTACCCGCGTAAGACATAATAATATTTCAAACAGCGGGTATCTGGATGGGCATACTGCTGGTGGTATGCAGGGTATTTCTTTTGATGTACGACCATCTTTCCCCTTTGTACTTTCTAACTTTAGAATCAAAAGCAACTCGATCAAAAACCACACAGATAAAAATGATATTATGATTTATAATACAATGCAGAATGTAAGTGGAAAATCAGTAAGCGGCTTTAACACAAGAAGTAATTTAATTTATGATAACAATGATGGGAAAGCAGCTATTTATGCACAGCCAGGTATTGTTTATGCAATCCAGCCTAATTAATAAATAGAAATCTGAATTAAAAACAAAACAGATTCAAAAATATTCTGAAAAATCCAAAGTAAAATCCAATTAAATCCAAAGTAAAACCCAATCCTAAACGCTTATATTAATCAGCTAAAAAAAAGGGGCTGGCTCAAAAATCTGAGTCAGCCTCTTTTAATTTAATACTTCTATAAAATAATCAGTTTGATTAATCTTTTATCATCAGCCATTCATACTGGCAAGAAACTCCTCATTGCTTCTGGTGCCGCGCATGCGCTTTAGCAATTCTGTCATGGCTTCTTCTGTATTCATATCATTTATATACAGACGCAAAATATTCATACGTTGTAAAACATCTCTGTCAAGCAGCAGATCATCACGTCTGGTAGAAGAAGCCACCAGGTCAATGGCAGGGAAAACGCGTTTATTGGAAAGTCTTCTGTCCAGTTGCAGTTCCATATTACCCGTGCCTTTAAATTCTTCAAAGATCACTTCATCCATTTTGCTTCCGGTATCAATTAATGCCGTGGCAAGTATAGTTAACGAACCTCCGTTTTCTATTTTACGTGCGGCTCCAAAAAACTGTTTTGGCTTCTGCATAGCATTGGCTTCTACACCTCCGCTTAATACCTTACCGCTGGCTGGCGCAACTGTATTATGTGCACGGGCAAGACGGGTAATGCTATCAAGTAATATCACCACATCATGACCGCATTCTACCAAACGTTTGGCTTTTTGCAATGCAATAGTTGACACTTTTACGTGCTTCTCTGCAGGCTCATCAAAAGTTGAGGCAATCACTTCAGCTCTTACACTTCGCTCCATATCTGTAACTTCTTCCGGACGTTCATCTACCAAAACCACCATTAAATAACATTCAGGGTGATTGGCAGCAATAGCATTTGCCACCGCTTTCAACAACATGGTTTTACCCGTTTTAGGCTGCGATACAATTAAGCCACGCTGACCTTTACCTATGGGAGTAAACAAATCAATTATGCGGGTGGAGAAATCGCTTGGTGTAGTAAACAGATTTAATTTTTCAAAAGGAAATAGGGGTGTAAGATAATCAAAAGGAACGCGGTCCCGTACTTCATCGGGGCTTTTGGAATTAATACTTTCAACTTTTAATAAAGCAAAATATTTTTCTCCTTCCTTTGGAGGGCGCACCGCACCAAAAACCGTATCGCCTGTTTTTAAACCAAATAATTTTATTTGCGAAGGAGAAACATAAACATCATCAGGAGAAGAAAGATAATTATAATCGCTGCTACGCAGGAATCCATAGCCATCAGGCATCATTTCCAAAACACCTTCAGCCTGTATTATACCATCAAATTCTATATTAAACGCAGGCTCTCTCCTGCCGGGTTGTTTAGTTACAACAGGTTCGGGTGTATCAATTTCATCAGGATAAACTATAGGGTCATCGTCGCCCAGCAAGCTTAATAAATTAGCACCTATTTGTGTAAGAGACTCATCCTCGTTTTCGTAATTATCTGAATCAAGATCAGCATCATCCTGATGATCTTCGTTTTCATCGGCTGCTTGTTCAGCAGTTTTTAGCTTTAAGCGTGCACGTTTTGGCTTTTCATCTTTTACCTCTTTATCTTTAGAAACTGTTTTTATTTCTTTAGATATTTTTTCTCTCTTAGGAGCCTCGGTCATTACTTCAGCTTCTTCGGTTGTGTTTGAAGTGCTTGCCTTCACCGTGCGTTTGCGCTTTGGCTTTTCAGCAATATTGCTGCCGTTTGTGGCAGGCGTTAAGGCCTGCTTGTCAAGAATTTTGTAAATAAGCTCTTGCTTATTAAGCTGCTTTGCATCAGCAATGTCAAGGTGCTCTGCAATATCTAAAAGCTCTGGCACCAGCATGTCGTTCAATTGGAGAATGTCGTACATAAAAAAAATCTGAATCCTTTTGGATAATTAATTTCTTAAAACGCTTTTTTTGAAACTGTTTGGAAGAAATTTTTGGTTAATGAGAAAACAGGCGAGTGTTGATTTTTGCCTGAGATATGTGCTTGTTTCCGATGCAATGTTACATTAAAAATTCTAAAACCAAATAAATTTTTAAAG
>JBDTLW010000144.1:0-5959 GCA_039934575.1 Parafilimonas sp.
CTTCAAAATTTAAATGCGCTGGATGCTTCAAAAATTGAAGAAACGGGTGCGCACAGATTTATAGGTTTTGGTTCTACTTTTTTTGGTGCTGGTTTAATAAATGGTTTTACATTAATGGTTATTGTTGTGCTTATAAAACGAAAGCGGTTAACGCGCATAAAAATTTTTACATACGCGCTGGTATTTTTTATCATTTTGCTGCTTGGTGTAATGATGGCGCGTACAACATTAATAGGGTTGACGCTTGCATTGTTATATTTATTTCTTCCCTCGTTTCATATTAATAAAAATGCTTTGCGCAACAAATGGATGTTTCTTGTAAATCTTTTGATAATCCCTGTTGTGGCAATAACATTGCTTTTTACTTTTTCACCTAAATTAGTAGCTCAGCTTAAGGATGTTGTAAATTTTAGTTTTGAGCTGTTTATTAATTATTCGCAAACCGGAAAATTTTCTACCGCATCAACCAGTGTGCTTGAATCAATGTATGTGTTTCCGAAAACCTTAAAAACATATATTATCGGCGACGGGCAATATTATATTAATCCCGGGGATCGTTCGAGCGCCTATTATATGCATACGGATGTTGGATATTTGCGCCTGCTGTACTATTTCGGTTTAACAGGTATGGCATTCTATTTTTTGTTACAATATTTTGTAATTCGCAATGCCATATTGCGCAATGCCGGCAACAAAGATCTTAAGCGGTTTTTTTTGTTTTGCCTTTTGTTTTGTTTAATTCTTAATTCAAAAGCGTTTGCAGATTTGTTCTTTTTGATTGTATTATTTTGTTATCCTTATCCCAAAAAAGAAATCGAAGTACATAAAACTACTGTGTACACTTTAGCTGCAGTTTGATGCCGTCTTTTAAAAAAAATATCTTAATAGTAACCGCTTATCCTGTAAATAATCTTACCGCAGGCCAGGGTAATGTAAATATTTTAACGGATGATTTAATTGCAAAAGGATACGATATAAGTCTTGTTTGTTTTTCTTATCCTCATCACACCATCGAACGAAAAGAAAGATTTAAAGAAATACTGTTTATTAATCAAAAAAGACCGCAACGTTTTTTGTATATGCTGTTGCTTGGTTTTTTTTTTCCGTTATATACAGCGCGCTTTTCTTTTCGTGCTTTAAAATTTATCACAGACAGAGTTAGCTCATCAAACTTAATTTTTCTTGATTACAGCCAGGTGTACATATATTCTTTGTTTATAAAACAGAAAGAAAAAATCTGCATGTTTATGCATGATGTTATTTATCAAAAATATCACCGGGAATGGCAGCATATATGGTATGGGATACCCTTTTTAAATTACGTCAAGTTTACTGAAAAATTCATGTTCAATCATTGTAAAAAAATTTCTATTGCTTCTTTTAAAGACCTTGATATTGTACGCAAAGAATACAATGTAAATGCTATTCCTGCAATTTTAAAGAAACGTTTTACAATTGCAGCTTCTTTAAATATTCCGGTTAATTTATCGCATTTTGTTTTTTTGGGTGCATGGAACAGAAAAGAAAATTTAGATGGTTTAAAATGGTTTTTTAATGAAGTGTATCCACTGCTTAATAATACTTTTTCCTGCACAGTTTTAGGGCATGGCATGCCTGAAGATGTTAAAGTAAAATTACCTTCTTCGGTTAACTTACCTGGTTTTGTAGATGACATGCGCGTTTATTTGCAAGGTGCATCAGCATTAATATCACCCTTATTTTCAGGAGCAGGCATAAAATTTAAAGTATTGGATGCAATAGCAAACGGTTGCCGGGTTATTGGTACTGATGTATCTTATGAAGGCATTGATGTATCTGCAAAAAACCTGCTGCTTATTGCAAATAATGCAAAAGAATTTGCTAAAAACGTTGACTATTGCATTGCTAATGCATATAATCCTGATGAAATAAAGAATGTGCTTGGGCAGTATATAAATAGGTTTATCGATACAACAGAATGGATTGAAAATTGCATGGTTGATTGAAACATTTTTGGTGAAAAATAATTTTCTTATCCAACTGGTTTTTTTGGTGTTGATGGCAGGTTCATCCTGCAAGGCACAACAGCTTGCTATAACTACAGAAGGTAAAGCTAATTATACTATTGTTACTGCCGGCGATGTAAAAGAATTGGCAGCCGCAAAAATTTTACAGGATAATCTGCAAAAAATATCAGGAGTAAATTTTAACATCAGCCAGTCTGCAGAAAATAATTTTATTCAGATTTTAACGGCTGATGATGCTAAAAAAATTTCGTCGCAACAATTAATTACCCCCGGTGAAGAAGGCATTGCGATAAAAACTTTTAATAAAAATGTTTATATAATTGGCGGCACAGGCAACGGTGTAAATAATGCCGTGTATGAATTTCTTGAAAGATATCTTGGTTGCCGTTATTATACTTCAGATGCAGTGTTAATACCTCAAAACATAAATGCTTCTATTCCATCTAACATAAATTATTCATTTACGCCCGTAATTAAATACCGCTATGTTTATTCGTGGCCAGCCTTTCAGGGCGAATATGCTGGTTGGAATAAATTACAAAACACGCCAGGGCAAATAAAAACACCGCCGGTTGGTCTATGGGTGCATTCTATGTTTACGCTGGTGCCGCCGGAAAAATATTTTGCCACGCATCCTGAATATTTTGCTTTGCGTAATGGGAAACGTGTAAAAACACAATTAAACCTTACAAACCCGTATGTATTAAGTATTGCAAAACAATCGCTGGATTCTATCATTAAAAAAAATTCCCAGGCTACAATTTTCTCTGTAAGCCAAATGGATAATAGTGATTATTGCGAATGCGATGATTGCAAAAGAAAAGCGCAGGAAACAGGCAGCCAAAGCGGTGTTATTATCGATTTTGTAAATAAGCTTGCTGCAGCTTTTCCCGACAAAATAATTTCAACGCTGGCGTATAATTACAGCCGTTCTGCACCAACAAATATTACACCTGCAAAAAATGTAAATATTATGTTTTGTGCAACAGGTGTTAATCGCGCTGTTCCATTTATAAATGATAAATCGCAGGGTTCTGTTTACACCGATTTAAATGCCTGGAGTAAGCTTACCAGCAATATTTTTTTCTGGGATTATATTGTTGACTTCAGGCATCTTTATTTACCATTTCCAACCTATCAAACACTACAACCTAATATACAATTTATAGCATCCAATAAAATAATATATACATTCCAAAACGGTTGGGGTTTCAGAGGCAGTGATATGACGGAATTAAAAACATATCTTATCTCGCAATTATTATGGAATCCTGATATTGATGTAAAAGCAACACGCGATGAATTTGTAAATTTTTATTACGGAGATGCTGCTCCTTATATTTCGCAATATCTTGATGCGTTAACAGGTTATGTTCAAACACATCAAATAAACCTTACTACCAGCGACGCTCCGCTTGATCATATTAATGATTTTCTTTCCCCGGCTCAAATTAAATTGTACAGGCAATATTTTAATGGTGCTAAAAATGCAGTTGCACACAATGCAGTGTATTTACAAAGAGTTCAAAATGCAGAACAATCTATCCGTTATACAATTTTGGATGGAATGAGTAAGCTAAATATTTCAACAGATACATTAAACTATGCAAATGTTTTAAGCGACTTTAAAAATGTTGCTGCAACAGCGAAGGTTGATAAAATTGAAGAAGGCAATGCCAGCCTAAATGATTTTGTTGCAGACCAGGAAGCATATCAAAAAGATAAGATTATAAAAAATCTTGCTGTCGGTGCTTCATTAACGGTTACAAATCCCGCATCTTATACAGTAAAAAATGCAGATAATCTTTTTGATAAATCTTTAGGCAATAAAACCATTGATGAAAAATGGGTGGCTTTTCAACAACAAAATATTGAGTTGGTAATTGATCTGAAAAAGAAGATTAATATTGATTCAATCTGTGCAAGGTTTATGCATAATCCGCAACTAAAAGTTAACCTGCCGGAGTATGTAAAATATGCAGTTTCCACTGACGGAAAAAACTTTACTGATATTGGTGTTGCAAAAAATATTTGGGCAGGAATGGGCGTTAAGGAAGTCATTAAAAATTTTGTATTAAAAACTTCGGGTAATACCATTGCACGATATATAAAAATGAATATGAAAATGGTAAGTTCTGCTAATATTGATTCTTCTCAGTCGATGCTATGCGATGAAATAATAGTTCAATAATTTTTTAATGCCCGATCTTTCTATATCAGTTGTATTATATAAAAACCCAGTTGAGCAATTAACGCAATTAATAAATTGCATTGCAACAACTACGCTCTCGTATCATGTTTATTTAGTTGATAACTCGCCAACAGACGAGCTTAAAAATGATTTGAAGAAATTTATTGATGCAGGGAACATTGAATATATTTTCAACAATAAAAATGTTGGTTATGGTGCGGGCCATAACATTGCCATAAGAAGAGTAATTAATGAAAATAAATATCATCTGGTTTTAAATCCTGATGTAACCTTTGGTAAAGGAGTTTTGGAAGCATTGTTTGCCTACATGGATTTAAACGATGATGTTGGCCAGGTAATTCCTAAAGTATTATTCCCGGATGGAACATTGCAATACGTTTGCAAATTAATTCCCACGCCACTTAATTTATTTTCAAGATTATTACCAAAACGTTTTTTAAAAAATTATAATGAAAAATTTGAGCTGAGATTTTCAGGATACAATACAATAATGAACATTCCTTATTTATCCGGCAGCTTTATGTTTTTACGCTGCAGTGCATTAAAACAAGTTGGACTATTTGATGAAAGATTTTTTATGTATCCTGAAGATATTGACCTTACAAGAAGAATGCATAGAAAATACAAAACAATTTTTTATCCTTACGTTGAAGTATTTCATGAACATACAAAATCATCTTTTAAAAGCATTCGTATGTTTACTATTCACATGCAAAATATAATCAGGTATTTTAATAAATGGGGATGGCTGGTTGACAGTGAAAGAAAGAAAGTAAATGCAGAAGTACTTCAGCACCTAAAAGAAAATAATTCATGAAAAAGATTCAGGTTATTGGCGGTTCCGGTTTCATTGGTTCTAATCTTATAAGCAGAATTAAAAATAGATTCACGGTTTGTAATATTGATAAAGCAAACAGTTCTGAATTTCCTTCAATAACAACTATTACAGATGTAAGAAATAAAGAAAAACTGGATGAAGCATTACAGCCTTCCGATTGGATAGTGCTACTGGCCGCAGAACACAGAGATGATGTTACGCCGGTTAGTCTTTATTACGATGTAAATGTTGAAGGCGCTAAAAATGTGCTTGCGGTAATGAATGATAAAAAGATAAACAAGATATTATTTACAAGCACAGTGGCGGTGTATGGTTTAAATAAAAAAAACCCTGACGAAAGTTTTAAAGAAGATCCTTTTAATGATTATGGCAAAAGCAAGTGGCAGGCGGAAGAAGTTTTACGAAGCTGGTATAACGAAGATGCTCCAAACAGATCATTGATAATCTTAAGGCCAACTGTTGTTTTTGGTCCGAAAAATCGCGGCAATGTCTATAATCTTTTAAAACAAATTTCATCGGGAAAATTTTTGCGTATCGGCAAGGGCAATAACAAAAAATCAATGGCGTATGTTGATAATATTACATCGTTTATTGAATATTGTTTAACAAAAGATTTAACCGGTTATCATTTGTTTAATTATGCTGATAAACCCGATTTAACAACCAATGAATTACTGCAAACTGTTGAAAAGCTTATTGACAAAAAACTTCCGCGTGTGCGCATTCCTTATGTACTTGGCTATACGGGTGGATTGGCATTTGATGTATTTTCAAAAATCACGGGTAAAAAAACTTCTATCAGTTCTGTTCGGGTAAAAAAATTTTGTGCAACCACTGAGTTTTCATCTTCAAAAATAAATGCTACCGGTTTTAAACCGGCTTACGATTTAAAAGAAGGAATAA
>JBDTLW010000145.1:0-5952 GCA_039934575.1 Parafilimonas sp.
TTGGTTTTTGCTGAATTAACTTAAAGTTGTGATTGTTTAAAATCATGCGCATACTCTGCGGCGAGAAATGATACAAATGTCTTGGCACATCATAGGCTGCCCATTTTTCTGCATATTTTTTTGCATCATAACTTGTATAGTTCGGAACAGCAATAATCAGACTGCCTTCATCAGCCAATAAAGAATAAAATGTATCAAGATATGTATGCAATTCAAGCACATGCTCAAGCACATGCCAAAGTGTAATTACATTAAATGTATTTGATGGAAGCCTGAATAAATTTTCTGTTGGAAGCAATTCAATATTAAAATCTTTTTTTGCGTTCGTTCTTGCTGTTTCATCAGGCTCTAAAGCGGTAACATTCCACCCGTTTTTTTTCATGGCAGAAGCAAATGCTCCGGTGCCTGCACCAATATCAAGTAAACTTCCTTTACTGCTGTTTTGTTCAATTAAATTTCTTTTTGATTGCAGTGTAATTGAACGAACTGAATGATAGAGTTTATTGATTAAGCCTTTTGAAGTGTTGGAATGTGAAATATAATCTGATGATTGATAATATTTGCCGATGTGTTGTTCATCGGGAACATTCTGCGTAAAACGAAGTGTGCAATAATTGCATTGCCAAATGTCGAAAAGTTCGTGGCTTACTGTTTCATCTTTTGCCTTTAATACAAAAAAAATACTTGCGCTTCCGCAGGCAGGGCAAGTATTGTAATGAATTGTATCACTCATTAAATAAGCTCCTTCAGTTTTTCAACTACTGTATCAATTTCATCTTTCGTATTGTTTTTGCTGAAAGAAAAACGTACGGTCACAAAATTGTTACCCGGATTAATGGCTTCAATTACATGGCTGCCGTGATTGGCGCCGCTGGTACAGGCGCTGCCACCGCTGGCACAAATATTATTTATATCAAGATTAAAAAGGATCAATTCACTCTTTTCGGTTTTTGGAAAATTTGCACTTAAAACAGTATATAAACAGCAGCCTTTTATATCACCATTAAAACTTACGTCTTTAATTGTATCTGATAATTGCTGCATCATGTAATTTCTCAAATTGTTTATATACGTTTTATCTGCTTCATGATTTTTTGTTGCCAGTTCAAGCGCTTTTGCAAAACCTACAATACCATAAATATTTTCTGTGCCTGCACGCATATTACGTTCCTGCGAGCCGCCTTGTATAAATGGTTTTATTTTATTTTTTTCACTGATGTAAATAATACCAACACCTTTTGGCCCGTGAAATTTATGTGCGGAGCCATTTATAAAATTTACAGGCATCTCATGTAAATTGAATGGGAAATGACCAACCGTTTGCACGGTATCGCAATTAAAAACAGCATCGTATTTTTTGCATAATTCACCAACCATATTTATGTCTGTTATGTTTCCAATTTCGTTGTTGGCATGCATTAATGTTACCAATGTTTTTTCGTGAGATGATGCAAGCAATCTTTCCAGGTCACTTAAATCAATATGCCCGTTTGGTAAAACTTTTACAAATTCTAATTCAATATTTTTTTCTGTATGCAGGTGCTCAACCGTATGTAATGTTGCATGATGTTCTAAAGGAGAAGTGATAATCCTTTTGCAACCTAAATCGTTTATCGCTGCACATATTGCCATGTTGGTGCTTTCAGTTCCGCCGCTGGTAAAAAATATTTCACCGGGCTTTGCACCTAATATTCTGGCAACTGTTTTTCGTGCATTTTCAACCGCCATTCTTGTTTCTCTGCCGTAGCTGTAAATAGAAGATGGGTTACCAAAATGCGTGGTTAAATAAGGCATCATTGCATCAAGCACTTCAGCATCAAGCGGTGTGGTTGCAGCATTATCAAAATAAATTCTCATTTTATAAGCATTCAAACATCAAATAAAAGTATAAGCTGCGAAGGTAAAAGCTACGGCTTTAAAAATGTAAATTTGCGCAAACATTATGATTTATGTGGAAGAATAATATTCTGGAGACTATTGGCAATACGCCGCTTATTAAACTAAATAAAATAACTAAGGACCTGCCTTGTACAGTACTGGCTAAAGTAGATTATTTCAATCCAGGCAATTCTATTAAAGACCGGATGGCTTTAAAGATGGTTGAAGTTGCTGAGCAGGAAGGCAGGTTAAAACCAGGCGGTACAATTATTGAATGCACAAGTGGTAATACAGGAATGGGTTTGGCATTAGCAGCCTGCGTAAAAGGTTACAAATGTATTTTCACCACAACCGATAAACAGAGCAAGGAAAAAAGTGATATTTTAAAAGCAGTTGGTGCGGAAGTTATTGTTTGTCCAACTAATGTTGAGCCTGATGATCCGCGCAGTTATTATTCTGTTGCAAAGAGATTAGCCAAAGAAATTCCCAGCTCTTATTTCTTTAATCAATATGATAATCTTGCTAATCGGTTAGCGCATTATGAAACAACAGGCCCTGAAATCTGGGAACAAACAGAAGGAAAGATCACACACCTGGTTTGTACTGCAGGCACCGGCGGTACGGTTACAGGAACAGCAATGTTTTTAAAAGAAAAAAATCCTAATATTCAAATATGGGCAATTGATGTATTTGGGTCATTACTTACGAAATATTATAACACCGGTGAAGTGGATATGAATGAAGTGCATCCATACATCAGCGAAGGTTTTGGAGAAGATTTTGTGCCTGCAAATTATGATATGAGCGTGATTGATTTATTTGAACAGGTAACAGATAAAGATGGCGCTATCATGGCTCGGCGCATTGCAAAAGAAGAAGGCATTTTTATTGGGTATAGTGCGGGCAGTTGTTTGCAGGGATTGATGCAATTAAAAAATAAGCTGCAGAAAGATGATGTGGTGGTTTGTATTTTTCATGATCATGGCAGCCGCTATGTTGCAAAAATTTATAATGATCAGTGGATGATGGAGCGTGGTTTTTTAGAGGTAAAAACTTTTAAAGACATTGTAAATTCAAGAGAAGGTAAAAAGCTTGTTACCATCAACCCAACACAAACAGTTTCTGAGGCTGTTGAACTGATGAAGAAATATGATATTGAAAATATACCTGTAATGAACGGAGATGGGCCTGTTGGCGCAATAAGTGAAACAGGCTTATTTCAAAAAGTATTTGATAACCCTGAGCTCAAAGAAGCAACTGTTGAAAGTATTATGGAGAAAGCTTATCCTTTAGTAGAGTTTGATACGCCTGTTGAACGTTTGGGCAGTTTAATAAATAAAGGCAATGGCGCCGTAATGGGTAAAGATGAAAAAGGTGATTATTATATTGTAACAAAATATGATGTAATACAAAGTCTGGCTAAGTAAAAATTGCTAACCTATTTGCAAATAGTCATACTATTTCTGAATTAATAAACATAAAAATTTGGAGAAGTTTCTCCTTGAGATAATGAAAAAAAATTCCATTTATATTTTTTCTGTACTTTGTTTTACAGCGATTTTTTGCTTTGCACAATGCAGTAAATTAAATACGCCGGCAATATATACACCAACCGCCGCTGATACCATTTTTTATAATAAATCAGATTCGGATTTTGCAAATCCTGAACGCGGATTTTTCCGTTTTACTGAAACGTATGCAGATAGTTATGAACCACTCAGTGTTGACCAGTTGAAAACCTGGCGAACATTGCAAAAAGCAGATGATGGAAACTATAAAGTTTATAGCAGTCTTATATTCCGCAATATTGTTTTAACGGGTTATAACGATAAAGATTTATCGCCGGATATTTTAACCAATATAAAAAATGATTTTACTGCTGCACGTGAAGCCCGTGTAAAACTGATAGTTCGTTTTTGCTATACAGTAACTGCAAAAAGCGGCGCTTGTCCTGAAGGTTTTATATGTCCGAAATATGGTGATGCACCAAAAAATATTGTATTAGATCAAATAGCACAACTAAAGCCATTATTGCAGGATAATGCTGATGTGATCGCTTGTTTGCAAATGGGTTTTGTTGGCACCTGGGGTGAAAATTATTACAGCGATTATTTTGGTGATCCTTCATCAAATGGTAAAGGAAAACTGACAGATCAAAACTGGAGTGATAAGAGTGAAGTTTTAAAAGCTTTATTAGATGCATTGCCGCAAAGCAGAATGATACAGGCGCGTACACCGCAAATGAAGCAGCGCTATGTATATGGTGCAGATGCGCCAACATCTTCAGCAGCATTAACGGATGCAGAAGCTTTTGATGGAAGCGATGCCTCACGTATTGGTTTTCACAACGATTGTTTTCTTTCTTCGCCAAATGATTATGGTACGTATGATGATTATGGAAACTCATCATCACCACATACTGATGCGTATTCTGTGTTGCATGCTTATGCCGCTGCTGATGGAAGATACACAGTTGTTGGCGGCGAGACCTGCGATGATACATACAGTCCGCAAAATAATTGTGAGAACAGCGGTAAAGCCCAAACAGAAATGAATAACATGCATTACAGTTTTTTAAACTGCGCATATAATAATGATGTAAATAATGATTGGCAAACGGGCGGCTGCATGGATGCTATAAAAAGAAATTTAGGTTACAGGTTTATATTGCATAATGCAGTATTTCCAAAGGATGCAATTAGTGCAGGCATGCAATTAGCTTTTATTCTGAATATTGAGAATGTTGGCTATGCGTCTCCATATAATGCAAGACCGGTTAAAGTAATTATGCGTAATAAAAGCAATAACAAAGAATTTGTTTTTGATATTGATACTGATATTCGTAAGTGGTACACCGGTAATATTTCTGTTGAAGCAAAAATTATAACGGATGCAACTATGCCTGCAGGTGATTATGATCTGTATCTCTTTATGCCTGATGCTTATGAATCTTTAGCACAAAGACCTGAATATGCAATCCGTTTAGCCAATGAAAATATGTGGGATGACGCAACGGGTTATAATAGCCTGAATGAAACCATAACGATCAAATAAATCTTTTAGTTTCACATTTCATTCCTTTAGGAATGTTTCGTGGGTAGATTATAATATTGCAAACACGAAGCCTTCCGATAGGAACGCATGGTGCTTCTGACTTTTTTGATATGCGTGTTGTTCTTCTTTGGTATAAACATCTTCTTTATAGCCTGCTTTTTTTCAGTAAACGGTCTTGTATTTTTTTTTGCAGAAGATGATTTTATTTTTCAGTTTCCTTTATTGACTTCTTCATATAAATGTTTATATAAAGCATACAAAAAATTAAACCTGCTTATGTAGGCAGGTTTAATTTTTTATTTTATGTATAAAGAAGTTATTATTTAAACCGCTTCTTATAATTCTGATTACGGTTATCCCGGTTATCTCTGCTACCGCCGCCGGAACGGTTGCGGTTATCACGGTTATCCCTGCTGGCGGTGCCCGGGCGGTTGCGGTTATCACGATTGTTATTATTGCGACCGTTAAAATTTTGTCTTCTGCCTCCGCCACTGCGGTAATCATCGCTTTCAAAAGCAGGAGGGCGGTGTTTTATAAATGGTGTGTTGCTGAATTCAAGTTGCCCGCCGGTAATGCGATCAAGTTCACTGCGTATAGCATCATCATGCACAAGTTCTTTATGCCAGTTGCTGTAAGCAAGCTTCATATAATAAGCAATAGCATTTGCAAAACCTGCTTTCTTATCCGGGTCTTCTTCTTTCAGCGCTTTATCAATTATTACTTCAAGATTTTTGCCGAGGTGAGAAAATTTTGGATGACGTTTTGGGTAAGGCAAAGGATCTGGTTTTTGTTTATATGTTTCTTTTTGCGGAATAGGATAGGGGCTATCTACATCCAGCTTAAAGTCACTTATAAAAAAAAGATGATCCCACAACTTATGTCTGAAGTCTTCTACATTTTTAAGATGCGGATTTAAAAAGCCCATCAGCTCTATAACAACGAGTGCCTGCTGTTGTCTTTCTTTTTTGTCCTCGATTGTAAGAAGATACTCCACCATCTTTTGTATGTGGCGTCCGTATT
>JBDTLW010000146.1:0-5911 GCA_039934575.1 Parafilimonas sp.
CAGACTGGGCGTCAATTTCAAATTATACATTCACCAATATTGCCCCGGCTTTAGAAAATTATGTATTGAGATCTGCCGATAAAAATCATGCTGCAGGATGGGCATTGAACAAGCAATATAACTGGCAGTATTTACATGATAATGGTTCTGCACCCTCACCTGTAAGCGGCGCCAGTATTATTATTCCGGGCTTAACAAATGGTAATTATTCTGTTAAACTATACAGTTGTTCAACCGGCGCAATAACAAGTACAGTTAATGCAACTGTAACAAACGGAACGCTTTCAGTTGCGCTGCCATCTGTTGGCTGGGATGTTGCATTTACTGCCGAAAATCAATCGGTGTTGCCGGTGATAATTTCTAAATTTTATGGTGAACAACAAAGCAATCAAAACATATTGCATATTGAAATTGCGCAAAGTGAAAATGTAAAAAATGTTTTGCTTGAACGAAGCAGCGATGGAATACATTTTGTCATCTTAAGTAATGTAAGCGCAAAATGGGCTGTAATAAATGGTGATCATGTTTATACAGATGTGCAGCCATTAACCGGGAATAATTTTTACAGGTTAAATGTGATTGATAATGATGGAAAGGAATCTGTTTCAAATATTGTATTGTTGATAAACAATAAAAGCAGCAACATAAATTTTTATCCGAATCCTTTTAAAAGTTATGTAATGATGAAAGCAGATGATGGAAAATATTCTATCATTATTACAGATGTTAAGGGAAGAAATCTTTTTAATAATTCAGTTAATGCAAGCGGATCTGATATTAAAATTTTATTACCCGATATTGCGCAGGGCATTTATTATATTTCTGTAAAAGATGAAAATGGAAATATTATTCAAAAAGAAAAAATTGTAAAGCAATAAAGTAAAATCCCCCAAAGAAAGCGGCGTTATCAGCAATGGTAGCGCCGTTTGTTTGCATAAAACTTTTTGCCGATTGCAACGCTCTGCTCTTTGTTATTGTCAGCATATAATATCCGGATGGATTATAAACAACTTGTAAAAAATTGCCTGAAAGGAAATGCAGAGGCGCAGAAGGATTTATACAATCATTTTGCTGCTTCTATGTTTGGTATATGTTATCGCTATACAAAATCTGCGGCAGATGCAGAAGATGTGTTACAGGAAGGGTTTATAAAAATATTTCATAACCTGCATAAGTACAGGCAGGAAGGTGAATTGGGTGCATGGGTGCGCCGTATTATGGTAAATGCTGCACTTAATTATCTAAAACAAAACAAACGCTACAGCAGTGATCTTTCTTATGATGAAATGAACCTTCATCCCGTATCTGCCGAAAACCCGGTTATTATGTTGCAGGCAAAAGAGATTGCAGATCTTATACGACAATTGCCTACCGGGTGCCAGACGATTTTTAATCTTCATGCAGTGGAAGGTTATACGCATGTGGAAATTGGTGAAATGCTGGGTATTCATGAAGGCACATCAAGATCGCAATATGCAAGAGCACGAAGTATTATGATATCATGGCTTGAAAAAAGAAATGAGAATAAAAAACAAAAGCGGTATGCAGGAAAATGAATTTGAAAAACAGCTTAAAGAAATGATGGAAGAATTTCAGCTTTCTCCATCAGATTCTGTTTGGGAAAAAATCAGCCGCAGCATAAAAAAAGATAAGCGCAGAAAAATGCCTTTTATTTTTTTGCTGCTAACCGTATTAATTACTGCCGGATATTTTATCTATCATGTTTCTGAAAACAGGAACCAAAATGTAAACAGCTTTGCAAGCAGCAAAAACGATAGTCCTGCTGTGCCTGGTAATATTTCTTTGAAAGATTCAGACAAATTAAACATTCAAACACCTCTTGATAAGAAAGACACATCGCGTTTAGCTACCAATGATAAAACCAATACTTTAAAAAACGATATAAAAATTTATGATACAGAAAATAACTCAATAAAAATTTCTAAGAATAAGTATGCCTATCATAAAAGCATACCGGTAAGTAACAATTCATTACTGCAATCAAATGATAATAACAATACTGATGAGCAGCAAACAAATCTTCCATCAATAAAACAAAATAATATAACTGCTTTAAGCGATCAATCTTTTTATAAAGATTCTGCAATTGCAGAACAAAAAACTTCTGTCAGGGATACTGCAATATCAATGGCAGAAAATGATATTGCAGATAATATTTCTCCAAATGCAGATTCAATAATTATTAAAGAGAACAGAGCTAATGTTGCTGTTAAAAACTCGACAAAAAAATCAGCAGCCAATAATTATAAATCTCCAAACTGGCAATTTGGAATTAGTGCATTATACGGAAGAAGTAATATTGTGGAAGGTTTAATAACTGCTGAAAAGTCACTTACGCAATCTCTAAGCAATCCAGGCCCAGTTGCGTTTTATGATACTATTTTTCACAACAAACATCCATATACTTCATCCAATGCTTATGGATTTGGTGTACTGATTCAAAAGAAAATTACAAAGCATGGATTTATTACGTTAGGAATAAATTATATGCATCTGTCTGTAAAATCTGATATTGGGAGAACAATTGATTCTGCAATTACTGTATCAAGCTTTAATGGTTCAGCAAATTATTTTATAAACAGGTATGCTCAGCCCGGTCCGATTAAAAAATATACCAGCAATTATAACTTTGTTGAATTGCCTGTGTATTTTCAGCAGGATTTTTTGCATACAAAAAACACGAGCTTTTCCTTAAATGCGGGTATGTCACTGCTAAGGTTAATTTCCTCCAATGCGCTTCTCTATAACCAATACAACAATGTTTATTTTTCAAAAAATGATCTGCTTCGTAAAACACAATTTCAGTTTATGGCTGGCTTAAATTTTAAATTTAATACAGGAAAAAATAGCAGCTTGTATATAGGTCCACAATTAAATTACAGTTTGTCAAACCTTATAAAAAACAACAACAGCAATTTACACTTTGTTAATTATGGCATACAGGCCGGCATTCTGTTGCACAAAAAATAAGCGGCAGTAAAACGCAGCTCCATGATATGCGTATTTGTTTTTCGTGTTTATTAATAAATACATAAACAAAAACCGCAAGCTATTTTTGCAGCATGCATTATGTATCTGCGGAAGGAATAACAAAAAGTTTTGGCGCTGAACCTTTATTTAATAAAATTTCATTTCATATTTCTGAAGGCGATAAAATTGCCCTGATAGCACGCAATGGTTTTGGAAAAAGTACATTGCTGAAAATACTTGCGGGTAAAGAAACTGTTGATGAAGGTGAAGTATGGATTCATAAAGATGTTACTGTTGCATTGTTTGAACAGGAACCAAAATTTGAAGAAAACAAAACCGTACTTGAAAATATTTTTCACTACAATCATCCTGTAATTGCTGCAATTAAAGAATATGAGAATGCGGTTGAACTGAATGATGAAAATGCGCTGACATCATCACTGATAAAAATGGATGAATTGAATGCGTGGGAATTTGAAAGCAGTGTAAAACAAATATTGGGTAAACTGAATATTCACCAGCTTCAATCTGCAATAAATGAATTAAGTGGCGGACAAAGAAAACGTATTGCACTCGCGCAAACCCTTATTGATATTGGGTTTGAACATCAGCACACTTTACTGATAATGGATGAGCCAACAAACCATCTTGATATTAGTATGGTGGAATGGCTTGAGCATTATTTAAGTGCGCAGCATGTTACTCTATTACTGGTAACACATGACCGTTATTTTTTAGATAATGTGTGTAATGAAATTTGGGAAATTGATAATGCGAAACTGTATGTATATAAAGGTGATTATGAAAATTATTTAGCGAAGAAATCTGCACGTATTGAAAACGAACTATCAAATATTGACAAGGCAAAAAATATTTACCGCAGAGAATTGGAATGGATGCGCAAACAACCAAAAGCACGCACCACAAAATCAAAAAGCCGTATTGATGCTTTTGCTGAAACAGAGCAGAAAGCAAAACAAAAAATTGTTGATACCCAATTGCAATTGCAGATAAAAATGAGCAGGCTTGGCGGCAAAATTGCAGAGATGAAAAAAGTAAATAAAAGTTATGGTGAAACGCCGATTTTAAAAGGCTTTGATTATGTTTTTAATAAAGGTGAACGCATTGGCGTTATTGGTAAAAATGGTGTTGGCAAATCAACTTTCTTAAATATTTTGCAGGGTATTGAACCTGCAGACAGCGGCAAGGTAAATGTTGGTGACACAGTTGTATTTGGAAATTTTTCGCAGCAGGGATTGATGATAAAAGAAGATATGCGCGTGATTGAATATGTAAAAACTTTTGCCGAAAGTTTTCCATTGGCAAAAGGCGGGAGCTTAAGCGCAGCACAGTTCCTGGAGCTTTTTTTATTCCCGCCTGAGAAGCAATACACTTTTTTATCATCATTAAGTGGCGGTGAAAAGAAGCGTGTGCAATTGCTGACTATTTTATTTCGTAATCCAAATTTTTTAATTCTTGATGAACCAACAAATGATCTTGATCTGCCCACATTAAGTGTGCTTGAAAATTTTCTTACAGATTTTCCGGGATGTATTTTAATTGTATCACACGACCGGTATTTTATGGATAAGCTCGTAGATCATTTATTTGTTTTTGAAGGTGATGGAATTATAAGAGATTTCCCTGGAAACTATTCACAATATCGCGAAGAAGGGAAAGTTTCCGCAATTAATAATCATCAAACTACAATAAACATTTCTCCGCAGGAAATGCCAACACAAAACAATATTGAAAAGCGCAAGCTCAGTTATAAAGAAAAGAGAGAATTTGAGCAGCTCGAAAAAGAAATGCCTGAACTTGAAACAGAGAGAAAAAATCTTTCAGAAAAATTGAGCAGTAATATCAGTTACGAAGAAGTGACTTCTATTAGTGAAAGGCTGCTTGTAATAAATTCTATGCTTGAAGAAAAAGAAATGCGCTGGTTAGAGTTGAGTGAGTTTGCCTGAGAGCAAACGATGAGATAATCGCAATGAACCATGAACTATTTGCTTACAATCGCTTCAATAATTTTATCAGCATGTACTCTTGAATTTTCTATAAACAATTTATGCGTATCAAAACCGCCACAAACAACGCCTGCCAGATAAATTCCTTTTTGATTTGTTTCCATAGTTTCATCATGATATAAAGGACATTGCTTTTCATCATCAGATAAAGTGATCTGCAAATGTTTCAGCAAATTAAAATCCGGCTGGTAGCCTGTAAGTGCCAGCACAAAATCGTTTTCAAGTGTAATTAAACCATCTGGTGTTTGTATATCAACACTGCGTTCATGAATTGCAATGATGTTTGAATTAAAATATGCTTTTATACTGCCTTCTTTAATGCGGTTTTCAATATCAGGCTTCACCCAATATTTTACATTTTTACCAATAGCATCTTTACGCACAACCATCGTTACTTCAGCGCCTTTGCGCCAGGTTTCCAAAGCAGCATCAACAGAAGAATTGCTTGCGCCAACTACAAGCACTTTTTGAAATGCATAATAATGCGGATCATTATAATAGTGTTTTACTTTAGGTAATTCTTCGCCGGGTACATCCAACATTTGCGGCAGATCATAGAATCCTGTTGCCACAATTATATTAGTACTTACATATTTATTTTTTGAAGTGTTGATCTGAAAACTATCATCATCCAAACGTTTAACATCTGTAACTTTTTCAAAGAGATTTATATTAAGCTGATGGTCTTTTGTAACCCTGCGATAATACTCCAAAGCCTCAGCCCGCCTGGGTTTTGGATTAATGCTCATAAAAGGAACACCACCAATTTCAAGACGTTCGGATGTTGAAAAGAAGGTCATGTTTACAGGATAATTGTATAAGCTGTTTACAAGGCAACCCTTCTCAACAATAATATATTTAAGATTTGCTTTTTGCGCTGCAATGCCGCAAGC
>JBDTLW010000147.1:0-5897 GCA_039934575.1 Parafilimonas sp.
AAGCGGCACTTTCGTATGGCAGGCTGAAGGAATAGATTACCAAGGCAACCGGCTTTATAGAAAAGGAACGGTAGTCTTGATACGATAGTTGTCGAGTCGAGTGTGGGACAAAATCTTTAAAAAGTGGTGCATTTCGCATTGTTTTTTGCTATGAAGGGCCACCTTCAAATTTTTATTTACTTAGAACCAGTATCCATAAATTTTATTCTTAAAATATTTGCTCGAGTAATTACTTAAATAACAAAGTGAAAAAAAACTATTGAACTGATTATAAGATTGTGAAAGATAAACCAAACAAAAATATTTGGCATGATGAAAAGCAAAATAATGATGTCAATTGATAATACCGAAGAGAATTTCAAATGTTTGTAATATAGAAAGCCAAGTGGTCTTATATATTTATCGAACCCATCTTTAGATTCCTCTTTAGTCAAAATATAATTTTTACTTTCAAGAAACAAAATATATTGTTCAAGCAATTCAGTGATTTTGTTTTTTTCTTTTTTATTTGAATTATAATATTGAATAAAATTTCTTAATGATTTATAGTGAATATATTTTTTCTCTTCAATTGAAGTATGCTCATTTATCTCTTCAATTTTTTTATGAAATCCATAGTTTATAACATCAAACAACAAGCTCAGTCTATTTCTTATCTGATTGACCCGAAGCTATCATCAGATTGTGCAAAGGAATATATTTCACTCAATATAAAAAATTATCCTCTGGAATTACACATGAATTATTGCAGATCATTCTTCAAAATAAATTGCAGAATTGCTTAAAGTTTGCGATTAAAAAATAGTACTAATAATTTCCGGTTGCTCCTCCGCCTCCGGAACTTCCGCCACCAAATTCAAAACCCTTTTGTTTATTGTTTGATTTACCAAATACCTGCGCTATAATGAGCGCTTCTGCATTCAGCAAATCTTTTTTATTTGGGTTGATGTTTTTAAATGTGAAACCATGCTTTGGTGTGCGCAGGTATTTTATCAGCAGGTAACTTATAACGATAAGTATTAAACCGCCAATCAGCATATCAATTTCTACAGGTAAAAGTTGATAGTAATAATGTATGGTAATAATGGAGATGATGAATAAAACAATGCCGGTTCTGATGAAGAGCAAATCTTTTTTCATTAGTCCATATAAAATATAAGCAACCGGTATAAGAAAAGTCAATATCCAATATATCATAGCCAAAACCGCCGGCATGTTTATATGTGCAGAAAAGAATTGTGTTCCGGCTTCATTCACTGCAAAATAATTGGCTGACGCATAGAATAAAATTAAAGCAAGTAATTGAACAGCTTTGCAACTGAAATGATAGAACAACAAGCGTTCTTTTTTTAATAAACCATTTGCGACCATGTACACAATTGCAGATGCAATCATCAATATAAAAGGCGCAATCGCCTTACCTGCAACACCAAACTTTACGCAAAGCAAAAAGATGAATATGTATAGTGAAACATAAGCTAACATCGCCATAAAACCATCTGTAAAACGAATGCAAAGCCATAAACAAAACAATATCATTACAGCAGAAGTAATAAGATCATTATTTGCATAATCTTCCGTAAGAAAAGCAGCAATTAAAAATATAATGCTGCAACTCATCAGCACATTATCCAAGCCTGCATTATAATATTGTTTTGCATTGATAAGCAGTTCCAATATTGTATAACATGCAATACTTAAAAATATAAATAATGCAACAAAAGCATAATCGTTTGATGCGCCTGATATAAACCAAACAAGTACACCTGAAAACAACACTGCAATAACGGTAAGTAAACCTAATGCAATGCGTATAAAAAAATTGGGCGTATATAATTCTGAAGCATGTGCTTCCAGTATTTTCTTATATGTTTCTGCGTCTATGCTTTCGGTTTCAAAAGCTTCGGATGCTTTTTGCTGTACAAGTTTACTGTACAGGTTTTTATATTTATATGCCTGCATCATCTTTAAGCTTTTTATTGTAATACATTAATAAGCGTATCAATCCAATACCGGAGCCGATAAAATATATTAACCCAAGATAAATAACACCCATATCTCCCCCTACAGAAGTCAGCAATTCAATCACCACATAACAAAGCGCTATATAAGCATACAACACTGTTATCACAAAAAAATAAAAAGCATTTTGTTTAACAGCATTGTTGAAGAGCAAATAAGCAACTGCCATTATAATTAGAAACCAAACAAGGTATATGTTATCATAATTAAACATTGCCGAAAGCAGTGCAATAAAAAGAATATTTACTCCGAAATTTTTATAGGTGAAAGCAAAGTGTGCTTTAATATTTTTTTGCTGCGTGATAATGGAAAAAATAATAAGCGCTGCACCTAATATAATACCTGTAGAAATTAAATGTGTATCACCAAAATTGTTCTGTTTTAAAATTTGCAATGGTGTAACAGTTATACCAAGCCACGCAGCAAAGTTTGTAATAGCAATGCTTAGCACACCGATATGATCAAAATAATATGCGCAGAAAAATAAAATTACCATCGGTATAAAAACAGCTAATCCCCACCGATTGCCAAAAACATTGTATTCGTATTGCAGGTACCCGATAAAGGTTAGCAATAACAAACAACCGCTTAATAATATATAATCAAATAAAATGTTTGGCGATTCAACTTTTGCATGTTGGTACCTGTTTGTTTTTTTAAAACAATACATAAAACACGCAGCACATGCAATACCTATTGCAATTAGAATAGCTGTATGACCGATGGTATCAATATTCTTATATACAATAATGCTAAGAGCTGTAGTTATAAGCAATATACCGAGATACAACAGTGTACGAATATCCCAATGTACAGAAACAGGTTGCTGCTGTTTTATTTTATCCAGTTGTTTTTGGGTTATAAAATTTTGCTGGTGCAGTTGTTCAAAAATTTCCATTGCAGTTGGTTAAGCCTTAATTAAAGTAGCAGATTAAACTGTATGCCATAAAAATGCATCACAAAAAGTTGCAGAATCTTTAAAGTGATGCCATGAAATAAAAAGTTTAAATGTAATTGATACAAAACAAAAAAAATAATTCACGCAGAGGCGCGGGGATCACAGAGAAATTAAAAACCATTTACAATTCTTTTAATTCCTTTTTTAAGTAATTCTTCATTGAAGTTTATCAACAACCCAACCTTCATTCCTGATAATTTTAGATAGGTAAGTAATTGTTTGTAATGAACCGGCGCTAAAGCTTCAATAGATTTTATCTCAACAATTACCGAGTCTTCAACAATCAAATCTGCTCTAAAACCAACATCCATTTTTATTTCTTCATAATAAACGGGTATTGCTGCTTGTTTGCTAACAGATAAATTTCTTTTGTTTAATCTGTAATAAAGTATTTCTTCATAAACAGATTCAAATAATCCAGGTCCTAAATCTGTATGAATTTTTATGCATTCCTGGATAATTATTCCAGTAATTTCATTTAATTCCATAATTAGAATTTAGGAAAAGAAAATTTCACACAGAGACCCAGTGTTCGCAGAGGTTAAGCCATTCTCTGTGTGCTTAGTGCCTCTGCGTGAAAATATTAAACAACGAACGCTGTCCACTTCTCATTTGACTGACCAGAAGCCACCACACAATCAATAAATGCCATTCCTCTTACACCTTCATCAACCTTTGGATAATCCAACATTTCTTTCGTAGGTTCTTCTCCATTCATTTTAGCCATTAAGCTTAAAGCAAAATTGTGGTAGATGTTTGCAAACGCTTCAAGATAACCTTCAGGATGTCCGCCCGGTGTTCTGCAATTATGCCTTGCAACATCAGCAAGATAAGGTTGCCCTGCACGATATATTTCTGTTGGTTTATCAAGCCATTTTACCAATAAAGTATTGGGTTCATGTTGCGCCCATTCCACACTGCCGGTTTCTCCATACACACGTATTTTTAATGCATTCTCTTCACCGGCTGCAACCTGGCTTGCCATTAAACAACCTGCTGCGCCATTATCAAATTTTAATAAAACATTTCCATCATCATCAAGCGCTCTGCCATCAACCATAATATTTAAATCGGCACAAAGCTTTGTAACTTTTAATCCTGAAATATATTCTGCAAGATGCCATGCATGTGTACCAATATCACCCATTGCGCCGGCTTTACCGCTGCGTTTCGGATCTGTTCTCCAGGCTGCTTGTGCATTGCCTTCGCGCTCACTTAATTTGCTTAACCAACCTTGCGGATATTCAACCCATACTTTTCTTATTTTTCCAAACATGCCTTTTGCAATCATTGCCTTTGCCTGCTTCACCATTGGGTAACCGGAATAGGTATGCGTTAAGCAAAGTGATAACCCCGTTTCTTCTACTTTCTTTTGTAATTGCTTTGCTTCATCTAAAGTAAACGTCATTGGTTTTTCAATCACTACATTAAACCCATTTTCAAGCGCCAGCATTGCCGGTGCAAAATGTGCAAAGTTTGGTGTAACGATGGTAACAAAATCAATACGTTTATCTGCAGGCATTTTACTTTCATTCTTAATCATCTCTTCATAAGTAAGATATGTTCTGTCTTCAGGCAGAAAAAGTATTTTACCTGATTCTTTTGCTATGTCCGGGTTAATGCTTAAAGCACCGCAGCATAGTTCAACCAGTCCATCCATATTGAAAGCAAGGCGATGTATAGCGCCGATAAATGCATCTTTGCCACCGCCTATCATGCCCATTCTTAATTTACGGTTTGCCATTTAAATAAATTTTAAGTGAAGAAAAATTAAATGTCTTTTTTACAATTGCAAGCTAAGTATCGCAATATAACGCCTTGCAAAAATATTTCCGGAATTTGATAAAAATATTTTCCTTTTTTATTTTGCAAAAACAATAATCAGTACATTGAGCGCGATTGTTTTTGAGCAAATATATCTTCTCAACAAAATTCTAACGCATTATGCCAACTATTAATCGCAAGCAATTATTTGTTGCAAGCAGAATTGCTTTGATTTTTACATCAATGACATTTGCATTCCGTGCATCGCTTGAAGGTGTATGGAGTCATGATTTTAATTTAACAAAAGAACAGTTAGGCTGGATCTTCAGCCCAGCATTCTGGGGTTTTACATTAGCCATGTTGTTTGGCGGACCTTTGGTTGATGTATTAGGAATGAAACGTATTTTATCTTTTGCTTTTATTGGTCACGTGGGCGGAGTAATATTATATCTTATTGCAAAAACGCCTTCTATGCTATTTATTGGTACTGTATTTATAGGAATTGGAAATGGAATGGTTGAAGCTGCATGTAATCCTTTAACAGTAACATTGTTTCCTGAAAATAAAACCACGATGCTTAACCGTTTTCATGTCTGGTTTCCCGGAGGAATTGTGTTAGGTGGTTTGCTGTCTTATCTGTTAATTGACCGTTTGCAAATTGATTGGCATTATTTAATTGCCACGTTGCTAATTCCTGCCGCTATTTATGCCTTCATGTTTATTAAATTACAATTTCCGCAAACAGAAAGAGTAACAAGCGGCGTTAGCATGAAGCAAATGTTTCTGTCCTGTTTAAGTCCGCTCTTTATAGTTATGGTGCTGTGTATGTTTATGACCGGCGCCACTGAATTAGGAACCAATACATGGATTGTTGCCTTATTGCAAGGCGCTAATGTTTCAGGTATATTAGTATTGGTTTTTATAAGTGGATTAATGGCTTTGGGCAGATCTTTTGCCGGACCTGTCGTGCATCGTTTAAATCCAAATGGCATGCTTATAATTTCTTCAGCACTTGCATTAGTCGGGTTATTTTTATTGAGCAGGTCAAGTGGATATGCAGCATTTGGTGCAGCCTTTGTTTTTGCAGCAGGTGTTTGTTTTTTCTGGCCAACCATGCTTGGTTTTGTATCAGAGTATCTTCCCAAAACGGGGG
>JBDTLW010000148.1:0-5864 GCA_039934575.1 Parafilimonas sp.
CAACCTGAGAAAATGCTTTAAACAATCTTTCAATTTTATCAGCAGGAATACCAATGCCGGTGTCTTTCACAGCAAATGTCAATTCAACACTGCCATCGTCAAAAGTTTGTGATAAACGCACGCTTATAAATATTTCTCCGTCTTGTGTAAACTTTGTTGCGTTGCTTACAAGGTTCATCAGCACTTGCCTTAACCGTAAACTATCGCCAATAATTTGCGAAGGTGCTTTTGTATCAACCTGGTACACTAAATCCAATCCTGATTTTGATGCTTTTGTAGAAAATACATCGAGCACTTCTTCAATACAAGTACGCAAATCAAAATCTGCCATTTCTAATTCCATATTTCCCGATTCTATTTTTGAGAAATCGAGAATATCATTAATTGTTTTTAGCAGGCTTTCTCCGCAGTTACGAATGGTTTCAGTAAAGCCGCGTTGTTCAGGGTCTAATTCAGTAAGTTCAAGCAAATCTGCCATACCAATTACACCATTCATTGGCGTACGAATTTCATGGCTCATCGTTGCGAGAAAAGTGCTTTTGGCTTTATTGGCCTGTTCGGCTTCGGCACGCGATTTTTCTGCATCAAGCCTTGCCTTATGTTCTTCTTCAGTAGAATGAACCAATTGTTGTGTGCGTTCCTGCACTTGTTTTTCCAGAATTTTTTTCTGCGCCTTAATAGTATTAATGCGGTATCTGTAAAAGCCAATACAACTGCCTGCAACTACTAATATCACCAATAGCTTAAACCACCATGTAAGCCAGAAAGGTGGTGTAACAATAAGATTAACACTTAAAATATTTGATGACCATTGCCCTTCATTATTTAAACCTTTTACTTTAAAAACATAATTACCGGGATCAAGGTTTGTGTATGTAGCAGTTCGCTTTGTTCCGGCTTCATTCCATGTTTTATCAAATCCTTCCAGCATGTAAGCGTATCGCTTTTTTTGATCGCTTGTATAATTAAGCGATGCAAACTGAAATTCAATTACAGAACTTTTATATGGAATTGTGATAGACTTTGTTTCCGTAATATCTTTTTTTAACGGAGATGGATCTTTGTCGTTTACAGCTACGGGAACTTTTTTATTGAATATTTCAAAATCAGTAAGCAGCAGCGGAGGTTCAAAGTTTGTTTGTTTTATGCTTGATGGATCAAATACATTGAAACCATCATTGCCACCAAAATACATTAATCCTTCGTGGCTTTTACAGTAAGCCATTTCTTTAAATTCGTTACCCTGCAAGCCATCAACTGCATCAAAATTCTTAAACGTTTTTGCAACAGGATTAAATTGTGAAATGCCATGACTGCTGCTTATCCAGAGGTTTTTATTTTTATCTTCCAATATGCCGAAAATATTATTGCTTGGTAATCCATCAGATGTTGAATAATTGGTAAACCTGTTTGCTTTTTTATTAAAGCAAGACAATCCGTTCATAGTTCCTATCCAGAGATTTTTATTTTCATCTTCATAAACAGCACTAACATTATTACTGGCAAGACTGTTATTATTATCACTATGCAGATAATGCGTAAATGTTTTTGTTTGCCTGTCTAATAAATTTAAGCCACCGCCATCTGTTCCAATCCATAAATTTCCTTCACTGTCTTCAAAAATGGAATGAATTTTATCACTGCCTATTCCTGACGGATTGTTTACATCATATTTAAAATGCGTAAAAGAATTTGTTGAAGGGTTGTATAAATTTAAACCGCCTCCATAAGTGCCGACCCATATATTTTTTTCTTTGTCCTCATAAATAACCCATGCATTATCGCTGCTTAAACCTGATGGATTTGATGCATCGTATTTAAAATGTTTAAAGCTGTTCTTTTGTTTATTATAAATAGTAACACCATCACCCCATGTACCTATCCATAAATTTCCGTCACTGGCTTCATGCACATTTAAAACATAATTTCCGCCAATGCTTTTATCATTTCCATCCTGATGAAGAAAATGTGTAAAGCTTCCTGTTTCCGGATTAAATAAATTTAAACCGCCGCCATCTGTTCCAATCCATATATTTTGTTTTGAATCTTCATAAATGCACAGAACAAGATTATTGCTTAAGCTGTTTGGAGAGGAATCATGTTTATAATGCTCAAATTTATTATCAGCATTTAAGAAATCTATACCACCTGTAAAGCTGCCAACCCACATATTGCCTTTGGTGTCTTTGTAAATAGCATAAACTGAATTACTGCCAATGCTTGCATTATCAAGTTCATCATGTTTGTAATCATCAAAGATTTTTTTCTCCGGATTAAAAATGCATAAGCCACCATTTTCTGTTCCTATCCAAAGATTGTGATAGTTATCTTCCTGAATGGAATACACTTCATTATTTGGTAAGCTATTGGCATTGCGGGCATCATTTTTATATTGAATGAAATTACCTGTTGTTTTATCAAACAGGTTTAAGCCACCGCCATCTGTGCCAATCCACAACCGATGTTTGCTATCTTCGAAAATGGTATATACGTTATTATCACTAAGCGAAGTATTTTCTTTATCATCATGCTGAAAGCGGGTGAACGTTTTATTTTCCCGGTTAAATAAATTAAGCCCGCCGTGGGTTGTGCCTATCCATAAATTATGCTCACTATCCTGGAATACAATTCTTATATAATCATCACTTAAACTATTGGGATTGTTTTTATCGTATCTGAAATGTTCAAACTTATTTGTTTTGATATTGAGCATATTTAAACCCGCATCTTCAGTACCTGCCCAAATATTACCTTCATTATCTTCAGTAACAGTATTGATATAATCGCTTGAAATGCCGGTTGCATTTTTTTCATCATGCTTATAAGAAATAAACTGATCTTTTTCAATATTGTATCTGCATAAGCCGCCGCCCCAGGTTGCAATCCATAAATCTCCATTACGGCTTTCTGCAATAGCTGAAATAAAGTTACCGCTGATGCTGTTTATATTTTTCGGATCATTTTTATATATGGTAAATTTATAACCATCATATTTATTTAAACCTTCACGGGTGCCAAACCACATAAAGCCCCTGCTATCCTGTAAAATACACAACACATTACTTTGCGAAAGACCTTCGTTGGTATTAAAATGATTGAACTCAAGCTGTCTTTGCTGGCAAAATGCAATTGTTGGTATTGCAAGCAGCAGAAAAAAATAATAAAGAATTTTCATAAACTTATTGGATTAGTTGTATGATGAATACTGCATAAAAAAATGCAGATTGCTCTTAACTCATTTTACTCTTAATTGTGTTGCCCATTTCTCAATCATTTTGGTAAGCTCATCAATTCTGAAAGGCTTGCTTATGTAATCATCCATACCGGCATTCAAACATTTTTGCCTGTCTCCCTGTATAGCATTTGCAGTCATTGCAATTATTACAGGTTGCGTGTTAAGGCAAAGCCGAATCATACGCGTAGCTTCCAATCCATCTTTTACCGGCATTTGTACATCCATAAAAATGAGATCATATTTTCCTTCACCTACCATTTCTAATGCTTCTTCTCCGTTTTGTGCAAGCGCTGCTTCATACCCTAATTTGCTTAACACTTTCAGGGCAACATCCTGGTTTGTTTTATTATCTTCTGCAACAAGAATGCTCAAGGGATAATTTTTTCCAAGATCTGCAGGTAGTTTTGATTTGCCGTTTTGCTGTTCTGCAGATATATCGCTTCTGCTTAATTCATGCGAAATATATTTATGCAGAAAATGTTGCTTAACCGGTTTTGTAAGCACTGCTCTGAACAAACCTGAATGATCTTTATATTGTTCATCTCCATTTGTATTTAATAATATCAAGGACATTTTTGTATTAATTTGTTTGATGGCTTCCGCTAATTCAATGCCATTCATAAGGGGCATTTCCATATCGGTAATTATCAAATCAAAACCTGAATTTTTCTTAATGATCTCTAATGCTTCTTTTGCTGATGCAGCAACTGTTGGAAATAGATTCCATTGCTCCAATTGCTTTTTTAAAATATTTCTGCTGGTGAAATTATCATCAACCAATAAGATATTTTTCCGGCTTATACTGTTATCAAATTTATTATTTGAACGTTGTGGCTGCAGGCTTACTCTTGTACGGATTTTAAAATTAATAACTGTGCCAGATTTTGAGCCTTCTTTAGTTTCTAATTCTAATTTGCCGCCCATTAAACTGACTAATTTTTTAGAAATAACAAGGGTTAATGCGTTACCCTCATCTTTGGTATTTACATCAGCAATATCTTTTGATAACAGTTCAATTTCATCTGGAGGCATACCTGTACCGGTATCTCTTATTTCAAAACCTATATCTGCCTGGTTACCTTCTAATATTCTTAACTGATGCGCTGTAATTAAAATCTCTCCCTTAGTTGTAAAACGCATAGCATTTTCAACAAGATTCATAAATACCTGTCTTAAGCGTGTTTCATCACCTATAATCATTTCAGGTACATCTTTATCCATTAAATAAACAAGTTCTACGCCTGTTTGTGCAGCTTTGGCTGCAAAGGATTCGAGTACATTTTCTATTGTATTGCGCAGATCAAAATCTTTAGCTTCCAATTCCATTCGCCCGGTGCCGTTCTCAGAAAAATTAATGACATCTGTAACCATCATGTCATTAATAGTAACCATCAGGTTTTCACTGCTCTGAATAATTACTTCTGCATATTCACGCTGTTCATCAGTAAGCTCCGTTTCCGAAAGCAAAGAAGCCATTCCGATAACACCATTCATCGGTGTGCGTATTTCATGACTTAGTTTAGCCAGCAACAAGCTCTTTGAGCGGTTGGATGCTTCAGTTTCTTCTTTTGCTTTAAGCTCGCTTTCTTTTGAATATTTAAGCACTTCTGCACACTCTGTTATGCGCTGTTGCAAAATGCCAATTTCATGCATTGCTTTTTTCCTCTTTGATTTATACAGCATGATTGCAACGGCTATAACAATAAGTACAATAGCAAGGCTTATAAACCAGGGTTGCCAGATTGTAAGCATTGCAAAATGAGATGAAAAATAAATGTGGTTAATCATAAAATATTTTTTCAGTTTGATAATAAAGATTCAAATGTGAGGGAGTCACTTACTTCTACCTGTTCAGTATTATATTTAGCTGGTTGCTCAAGCTCATTCTTTTTATTATCTAAAATTATTACCTCGGCTGTAGCCAGCTTATTGAGTAATAATATATCTTTTAAAAAAGTATTCCAGGAAAAAAGCAATTCATAAATTGGCTTCCATAAAATAACCCAGCTAAAAACATCTATGCAATTTTTAAGACCCTCGTAAATATTTCCGATGTCTTTAAAAAGCAATGGTAAAAATGCTTCGCATATAATTACAATTAAACCGCTGATACCAAGCAACGAAAGATTGCGTCGTTTAAATTTTTTAAACTCATCTTTTCGTATATCTCTTTTAAAAGCAAAATGCCGTTTAATAGCATACATCAGGGGTTCTGCATATTGCCTGTTAACCGGTCCCGGGCAATTAAGTTTATAAAAAATTGCAGAATATCTTTTAGCTGTGCTTACATCATTTAAAATATAGTGCTCAAATTTTTGGTTTATTTTTTTCTTGTAGAGTGGCGAAGGATCGTGAACATTAAAATAACTATTGATTGTTTGCAAATCAACCTTTATATAAATATCTATTTTCTCGGTAAGAGGCTTGTTCATGAATCGGATATTGGTATTGCCGGAACGAACAAGTCAACGTTAACTGAAGAAGGCTAAACACAATAAGCAAAAGCTAAGCTTTTTTCAGAGGAAGTTGGATTTGTTCTTCGCAATTTTACAAATCAAATATACAATAATTTTATTGCGATAAGTTTTAAACGAACTATGTGGAAAAATAGTATTTTATATGTGGAAAA
>JBDTLW010000149.1:0-5845 GCA_039934575.1 Parafilimonas sp.
TTATAAAGAATAAAAGAGCTGCATGTGTAATGTTGATGTTTTGTATAAATGATAATGCAAACCAATAAACAGGCATTAAAAAAAAAGAGAAAGGAATACGCAGTAATTGTATGGTGGAGCTTTTTATCAATCTCGTATGTATGCAAAAACAGCCTGCAGTGATTCTTTTGTTAACCGGGGAAAGTTTTCCAGAATTTCATTTTCAGACCATCCTTGTGCTAATAAACCTACTATATGCTCAACAGAAATTCTTGTCCCTTTTACAGAAGGCTTGCCCAATAAAGTTTCTTTGTCAGATATAATATAGTCTTGCCAGTTCATTTATCAAATTTACTATTTTAATTTATGCAATCTTCTATTGCAAAACAGCCAGTGCTTTTTTAATCATTGGGTCATCAGCATTGCTTAATTCATAAAAACCTTCTGTACGCCATATTTGATTTGCCAATAAATTCTCCATTTGCTGTGTTACAAAACTCTTTGCTTTTGCATCCAGATTTTTTAAATCTACAGAATCTCTTACTGCAAAATTTTGCAACTGGTTCCATTCATTGTCCCCAATATGAAACTGCTGATGTAATTGCGCCGGTGATTTATATTGCTGCAATTGCTCTCTATGTTGTATGTAATAATTATAAACAAAATTTCTAAGTGTTCCTTTTGCAAAAAGCTCCAATACCGGCTTTGGCTGCGAAGTGGTATCATACGGAACAAAAACATCTGGTGTTATTCCGCCGCCTCCATATACAACATGCCCATCTGGCGTTTTATATGCTTTGCCTTTTGGTGTTGATGTATCACCTGTAACAAGCTCCCCATCATGATAGCGGTTTATAAGTTCTTCTTCATATTGTTCTCTTCCTTTATCGTAAGGCTTTTGAATGTTTCTGCCAAGCGGTGTATAATAGCGTGCAATTGTTAATCGTATCGCAGATTTATCAGATAAATTAAACTGCTGTTGCACCAGACCTTTACCAAAAGTTCTTCTGCCGATGATGGTTGCCCTGTCCCAATCCTGCAGAGCACCTGAAAGAATTTCACTTGCTGATGCAGAAGTTTCATCAACCAATACTGCTAATTTACCTTTTTCAAAAACTCCATCTTTACTGCAACGGTATTCTGTACGCGGTGAGTGCTCGCCCTGCGTGTAAACGATCAGTTTATCTTCATTTAAAAACTCATCTGCAATATTCACAGCTTCCTGCATAATACCGCCGCCGTTGTCGCGCAAGTCAAGTACCAATTGCTTCATGTGTTTTTGCTGTTGCAGTTTTTGCATGGCGCCCATAAATTCCTGGTAAGTTGTTTCAGAAAATTTATTCAGCTTTATATAACCGGTTATACTGTCAAGCATATATGCTGCATCTAAAGAGTAAAGCGGTATAAAGCCGCGTGTAATTTTTATTTTTTTGGTTGATGTGCCGCGTAAAACAGCAATCATTACATCCGAGCCATTTTCTCCGCGCAATTGTTTGCGCACCTCATTTACTGAAACACTTTTGCCGGTTAAATTTATTGTATCATTTACAGTAATTATCTTATCTCCGATCTGTACACCTGCTTTAAAAGAAGGTCCGTCAGGTATTACATTCATTACATTTACGGTATCGCGTATCATTTGAAATTCTATACCAATGCCCTGAAAATTTCCCTGCAGTTCTTCATTCATTGCATCAAGATCTTTTGCAGGAATAAAAACAGAATGCTGGTCAAGATGATCCAGTAAACCGTTGATAGCAGGCCCTTCAAGCGTGTCCATATTTACTTTGTCAACATATTTATTTTTAATAAGACTTACCGCTTCCTGCAAAGGCGTTGAAGCATCGTTATGCAGGAAAGAATCACCGCCTGTAGTTTTTTCGCGAAGCTGATAACCGATCACCATACCCAGTGCCATAATACCTGAAAACATGAGTGGCAGCCAAACCTGTACTTTTTTTCTAACCATAAATTTTCTCTTTGTATCTTGATGCGTAAAATACGAATATCGTAATAAGTGTTAATTGTTTTTTGTTAAACGTAAAGAATGGCCACAATACTAATAGCAGACAGCGGTTCTACCAAATGTGAATGGTGCCTGTTGAACAATGGAAAAAAGAAAAAAATTTTCACATCCGGCATAAGTCCTTATTTCTTAAATGCAGAACAGATAACTGTTTTATTGCAACAGGAATTGTTGCCGAAAATAAAGCATGCCACTCCTGAACAAATTTATTTTTATGGAACAGGATTAAAAGATAGCGCAAACAAAAAATTAGTTCACGCTATATTAAAAAAGTTTTTCCCCGGTGCATTAATAGAAGTGCAAACGGATTTGTTTGGAGCGGCGAGAGCATTATGTCAAAAGGCAAAGGGTGTGTGCTGTATATTAGGCACTGGCTCTAATTCATGCTCTTACAACGGTAAAAAGATTATAGAAAACAGACCTGGCCTGGGATATGTTTTGGGCGATGAAGGCAGCGGCACCTATCTTGGCAAAAAAGTAATACAACATTTTTTATACAATACGTTTGATGAAGAATTGATGCTTTGTTTTAATAAAAAATATAATACAACTGCCGATGAAATTTTGATGAATGTATATCGCAAACCACAGCCTAATCGGTACCTCGCTTCGTTTGCGCTGTTTCTTGCAGAGAACCGCGGGCATTATATGATTGAAAATATTATTGAAGACGGGCTGAATGATTTTTTCTTTATACACCTTAGAAAATATAGAGAAAGCTGGATATACCCCATTCATTTTACAGGCAGTATTGCTTACGGGTTTAGAGACGTTTTGAAAGGTTTATGCAAAAGCTATCAAATGGAAGCTGGTGTAATATTAAAACAACCAATGGACGGGCTTGTGAAATTTCATGCGGAATAAAATAAAAAAATTGTTTAAAGTAACTGGCATTTGCTGACTTTTCTTTAAACAGTTGTATATGAAAACTACTTTATAAATTACTCTCTTGTTACCAATGCTTCATTACTCGGCAACACTTCAATATCGTTTTCAAAAACATCCTGTGTATTTACATTTCCTGAAGTTATAAATGAAACAATATCTCTGTTCAGCACATCTCTATGCGTATAAAATAATCCATGCGGCGCACCAGGATAAACTTTATATATAGAGCCAGCAATCATTGCTCCTGCCTGTTCGCTTGTTGCTTTTACCGGTACTATATGATCGCTATCGCCGTGAATTATCAATGCCGGTATTTTTATAGAGGAAAGCTCGTTCCTGAAATCAGTTTTTGAAAAAGATTCCATGCAACCCAGCATTGCTTTTTGTGAAGCTGTAAAAGCTAATGAATTTGTCCAACTCAATATTCCTGAACTTACAGGGTGTGATAAAAAGCCGACGCCATAAAAATGTTTACCAAATGATTCTAAAAAATCAGCACGATCATTTCTTATCTGCTGATCAAATTCACGGATTTGTTCAACCGGTACACCTTCAGGATTATCGTCTGTTTTCAACATATAAGGAACTACAGAACTTACCAATATAATTTTGCTGACTTTTTCGCAATTGTATTTACTGCAATAACGCACCACTTCACCTCCGCCCATTGAAAATCCAACAAGCGTAACGTTGTCCACATTTAATTCATCAATTAAATTCTTAAGATCTTCTGCCAGCACATCATAATCATAACTGTTCAATGACTGATCAGATTTTCCAAAGCCACGCCTGTCATAAGCTATACAACGAAATCCAAGTTCACGCAGTGGCGTTAACTGGTACTCCCACATTTGATGTGTAAGCGGCCAACCACCTATAAATATTATTGGATTATCATTACCGAGGTCTTCATAAAATAATTGCAGTGTTTCTCTCCCGGTTTCGCTTTTACAATATGACATAATTAAGTTTTATATAGAAGCACAAATTAGATGCCACGCATTTTATATATCTGCAACAGCATGTTGAAAAACATAAAAAATTCTTTGTTTAATGAAACTGCACCCAATAACCGTACATAAAAAATCCCGCCTTGTGAGCGGGATTGAATTTTATCTGTCTGATGTGTTCAAACGTATGACGTAAAATTATTTTACTTCAACATCAGCGCCGGCTTCTTTTAGCTTAGTAGCTACTTCCTCAGCTTCTGCTTTTGCTACGCCTTCTTTTACAGGTTTCGGAGCGCCATCAACTAAATCTTTAGCTTCTTTCAAGCCAAGACCAGTTAAGTCTTTCACGATTTTTACAACCTGTAATTTAGCAGCGCCGCCGCTTTTAAGAATTACGTCAAAAGCTGTTTTTTCTTCAACAGCAGGTGCAGCAGCACCGCCGCCAGCAGGACCAGCTACAGCAACTGCAGCAGCTGCAGGTTCAATGCCGTATTCGTCTTTAAGAATTTTTGCTAATTCATTTACCTCTTTTACGGTGAGGTTTACCAGTTGTTCTGCAAATGATTTTAAATCTGCCATGGTTTTAAATTTTTGCCGCCTTCATTGATGCCGTACATACGGAACTCCGGCGGTAGTTTAAAAAAATCTTTTGCTTTAACTACCCTAAAGCTTAGGTGCCTGTGTGTGTGTTTATCTCTTCAGGCTTGAGATATTATTTTTCAATTGACAATTGAAAGTTGAGAATTGACAATTATCCTTCTCAACTGTCCATTATTAATTAATTTGCTCTTTCTTCTAATGCTTTTACAAGACTTGCCAGTTTGCTGCCAGCATTTAAACTGCTGATAACATTCTTTGCAGGTGATTGTAATAAGCCGATGATCTCACCAATAATATCATTTTTGCTTTTGAGTGATTGTAATACTTCAAGCTGGTCATCGCCTACAAAAACATCGCTGTCAATATATGCCGCTTTTAAAACAGGTTTTGCTGTTTTGCTGTCTTTGCGGAATGTACTGATTATAAGTGCAGGCTCTTTTGCATTTTCACTGAACATAAGCGCAGTTACACCATTCAGGCTTTCATAAATGCCAGAATATTTTTCTGCATCTATTTGTTCAAGCGCTTTGCGAATGAGCGTGTTCTTTGCCACTTTCATTTCAACATTTTTATTAAAACAAATACGGCGAAGCTTACCAATTTGTGTAACCGATAAAGCCTCTGTATTGGTTACATAAAAATTATTATATTGATTGAATTTCTCTTTCAGAACTTCAATTACTTCATTTTTTTGATCTTTATGCATAAAGCTATTTTTTGTGCCTTTTCTTACCCCTTCCCTTTGGGAAGGTTGGGATGGGCTAATGAACTGATTTTGTATCAACAGTAATTCCGGGGCTCATTGAGCTTGCAAGACTTACAGCTTTTAAATAAATACCTTTTGATGCAGAAGGCTTTAATTTAATAATTGTATTAATAAGCTCCTGACCATTTGCTGCAATTTTTTCCGGTGTAAAAGAAACACGCCCGATTGATGCATGAACAATGCCTGCCTTATCAACCTTGAAAGCGATCTTTCCGCCTTTTACTTCATTTACTGCTGCTGCAACATCATTGGTAACGGTTCCGGTTTTAGGATTCGGCATTAAGTTGCGCGGACCTAAAATTTTACCAAGCTTACCAATCTTCGGCATTACAGAGGGTGTGGCGATGATAACATCAACATCTGTCCAGCCACCTTCAATTTTTTGAACGAATTCATCAAGCCCAACAAAATCAGCGCCTGCAGCTTTTGCAGCTTCTTCTTTATCTGGAGGACATAATACCAAAACCTTTTTTGTTTTACCGGTACCATGCGGCAATGATACTGTACCACGCACCGCCTGGTCGGCTTTTTTAGGGTCTACACCAAGGCGGATATGGAGATCAACAGAGCTATCAAATTTTGTTGTATTAATATCTTTAACAAGAGCAGACGCTTCTTTAAGTGAGTAGGTTTTAT
>JBDTLW010000150.1:0-5843 GCA_039934575.1 Parafilimonas sp.
AGGCCAGGTGATCCGCATCCCGCAATACGAGGCCGACCGCAAGATCCCGCCCGACTACAAGACCACGGCCTACCACTGCACCGCGCGCTACGGCTATGCATGGGTGGCGCTGGAAGACCCGGTCGCCGATATCCCGGCGGTGCCCGAGTTCGACGCACCCGGCTGGCGCACCATCCACCAGTTCTACGAAGAGTGGCAGACCAGCCCGATGCGCGCGCTGGAAAATTCCTTCGACAACTCGCACTTCAGCTTCGTGCACCGCGCGACCTTCGGCGTGGCTGCGAGCCCGAAGCCGAGCAAGTACAACCTGGTCGAGAACGATTCCGGCTTCTATGCCGAGACCGTGATCGAAGCGGTCAACCCCCAGAAGTTTCACGCCATCAGCGGCGTGACCGACCCGATCACCACGCGCCACATGCGCAACGCCTACTTCCTGCCGTTCTCGCGGCGGCTGGACATCGAATACCCCTCGGGCATCCGGCACATCATCATCAACTGTTAGGTTGCGTTGCTTTTCTCCGTATTGAATTTTTACAAGTGGCGCTGATTTAATATTTATTTCTACGGGCGCAAATTCTTCACCAGCCATAACACGTGCAAAAAGATTTGGTATATAAAATTTTTCAAAATAAGCTTCGGGGTCAACTATCTCATTTCCCTTCACAAAATAAAATTTCTTCAGGCTTTCCATATTGCCATCATACAATCCATCAGGCGTTACAGCAATCCAGTCGTTAATGCCTTTAAAATGCGTAATATCAATTAAATGTCTCTGGCTTACCGGGTTAAAAATCTCCACCGTATTTGTTATCATACTTAATGCAGCAAGATTATATTTTTCATCAAGAAAAATTAAATCGTTGCCACCACTTACATTATTAAGCCTGCTTATTTCTTTGCCTGTTCCAACTTCATACGTTATGATGATGTTGTTATTGGTCATAGTATATTCTTCCAGGTTTTGATAGACGACAGATACCATTTTTTCGTCTAACGATACCGCAAACGTTACCATCTTCATTCCATCAATTTTTGTAACCGGTGTTGTTGATATATTGTTACCGGTATTAATTGAAGTGATTAAAAAATTGAGTGCGCTGTTTGTATTATCATAAGTAAAACCAAGGCTATATAGTTTACTTCCATCAACACTAAATTTTGGATACTCCCCAACCTGCACTGCGGCATTTATTCCGGTATTGTTCCGGTAGTTATAAATATTTATTTCAGCTTTAGGATAATGCTGAATAACTACTGTCTTGTTATCAGGAGAAACAAAATATCTTGGATATTTTCCATCAATCTTTTTAATAACAGCGCCTGTGCCTATATCAATTATTTCCCCATCTCCGCTCTCTTCTACAAAACCAATTTTACCATCGGGAGATATATCGAGTATGTTACGCTGAGAATTATACAGCAGCTCACCCGTATAATAATTGATAATACTTTTTTTGGTGAAGTTGGATGAAAGATAATAGTTGCCTTGCTGGCTAAACTTTGAATAAATATTATCAGGTTTACTAACAATATTTCCGGGATCAAGGTTAATTGTTTTTTCAAAGTTGAAATTTTTGAGGCTCCAGAATCTTGCTTCTTTATTATCGGTTGTAAAAACCAATTCATTGCTTTTATAGTTAACTGTCATTTGCTGCAGCCACGCAGTTTCATTAGAGAAGTCGCGAATTTTTTCAAATGTTTTCATTGAGTACAATTCACCATTACCTGTTGACCTGCTGAAGCAAACAAAATATTTTGAACTTGCGGTTGATGAATACATCCCATCTAAATAAAAATGCTTTACCTGTTCATTTGTTGAGCGGTCAATTAAACTAAGGTCAGCAACAATATAATATTTGCCATCAGTTGAAAAATTAGAACCTTCACTTGCACCAAAATCCTGTATGATGGTGATTTTTTTTGTATCCAGATTTATCTTATAAACATGGTTTTGTGCATTTACATATAACTCATTGTTATCGGGAGCTAAATCAATACTATTTGTAACATCGTCAGGCAATGCAAGCAGTATTTTTGATTTTGTTTTTATGTTATACAGCGTGAGCTCATTTTTATTAAAACAGCCAAGGTAATTTTCATTAAATCTTATCTCATTAAAATTGGCTGTTGTGCCTTCTTTCACCGTCCAGTTAAAACTGTTTACAACCTTACCATCTGCGGCGTTTTTTATTTCTACTGTTGTATTATCTGTTACACAAACTTTAGTGCCGTCAGTTGAAATTGCAAAACTTTTTTTGCTATCTAAATCTGTAGCAGGATCAAGAAATTCATATTCCTTTTTACCATCAAGCGCATCCCAATATTCCCAGCCATTTTCAAGACGTACCGTAATGTGCCTGTTGTCTGCAATAAACTTTACCTGGTACCATGCCCTCTCTGCCATTTGCAAAGTTTTTATTTGCCTGCCATCTGCAATGCTCCATATCTTAATTGATTTATCAGACGAGGCTGTTGCTGCATATTTTTCATCAGGTGAAATTGAAATTGCCTGTATAGGACTTGTATGCCCGATAGGAATGCGCAGTTCAGCTTTTTGCCCAAAAGATATTTTTGCGATGATAAGAACTGAAAAAAAGGAAAGAATTTTTTTCATAAGAAGTATAAATTGAAAAGTCAAAACACTTTTGCATTTTGACTTTTTATTTTGGATTTTAGTTATGCTTTATTTCAACCATTAAAGGCACAACTGTGCCACCCGAATAAGTTGTGTTGTCGTTATCATCGTCAACAGTAAGATTGCGTGTTGCCGTTCCATTCACACTAAAACCAACTTTATCTGTTGCGTATTTAATGATAGATTTATCCATTAGTTTATCGCCCAGTGCAGTTTTAATTTTAGTGCTTAGTGCACCGTCCATATCATTCATGTCTGCAGCAATTTGTTTTGCATCTAATTTTTCTGCTGAATATAAAATCAGTAAATAATCGGTGCCTTTATTTTCATCTAACTTAATAATTTTTGTATCCGAAGGAAAGGCAATGCTGCTGTTAGGGCCTACATGTGTTGAGATCATATCATCATACGGTAAAATTAAATTCACTTTTCCTGTAAGATCTGTTGCAAATGCATACACATAAGCTTCATGATCTATGTTCATATAAAAGCGAAATTTTGTGCCGCTTGCATAACTATCGCTCATTGTATATGCAACGAGATCTTCTTTTGCAACAGGCTTATCATCATCAACCTGCAGGTTGCGTGTTGATGTTTTACTTACATTCATATCTTCACCTGTATTCAGCTTAAATTCAATATCTCCACTGAGTGTAAATTTATTTTCAACAGGTGCAGGTTTTGGTTCTGGATTTGGTTCTGGATTTGGCTCTGGTTTTGGATCAGGATTTGGCTGCGGAGTAGGTTCGGGTTCATCCTTTTTTACTTCAGGCGGAACAGGTGTAAGCGGATCAGCAAAAACCTGGAAAGCTTCTACACACCATCTTGCAAAATCATTATACCGCACCCAAACAAAACCGCCATCAGCCCAACCGCTTCCCCAACTATTCATTATGCGAAAAGCACCGCCATATTTATTATCATCATAACCAACAACTGCCATTGCATGACCATTGTGTTTCCAATCGCTTAATTCATCTTTATCATTTGTATCCCATACTTCGCCCTTTACATAAAAAAAACTTTCGGGTATTTGCCAGCCGGTTGAAATTGGCGAGCCTTCCGATAATGCTTTTTTTGTTACATCAATCATTTCGTCTTTTGGCAAAATATATTTATCACCTTCCATCATGCCGGCTGCTGCAAATAATACCGCAGCATCTTTTATTTTATAATTTTCCGCTTCCGTTTTTGCATTATCTGTAAGTGTTGTATTACATTGATATGGAACTGTTCTTTGCAAAGCATCGCCGCCTTTCTTCATAGTTATCAGGGCGAATATCGGGTCGCTTCCATTCTGGCAATCATTATCATCTTCATCCTTTATCTGCTCATATAAATATGTTGCAGAAAAGGCATATTTATTAATGATGTCTTTATCTGTAATGTTATGCGTTTTCGCATACAAAATAGTTGCGACAGCATACGCATTTGCAAAAGCAACACAAGTTCCGTGATTACCCTGGTCTGCCGGAGTAGGGCAAAATTGTTCCAGCGAATATGCTGCAGGCATGGCACGAAAACTGCGAAATGAAAGCTGTACTTTTTGCGGTGTTTTCGCAAGCGTTTCCGGATTAAAATTTGCGCCGGTACCATGTTTTGGCTGGGCAGCAATAGTAAGTGTACATAAAATGGCTATGCATACAAGTATGCGTTTTTCATTAAAAATTGGATTCATGCAGCAGGTTTTTTTTGATTAACAATCGTGAGCTATAAACGATAGCTTTAATAAATTATTATTCAGCAATGATATTTAAAAATTCATCTTCACTGATGACCTTAATGGTATTTATTTTTTTTGCTTTCTCTAATTTACTTCCTGCATCATCACCAACAACGAGGTAATTTAATTTGCTGCTTACACCACTTACTATTTTGCCTCCATGCTTTTCAACAAGCACTTCTGCATCGCTTCGTTTCAGTTTATTCATAGTCCCGGTAAATAAAAATGTTTGTTCATTTAATGTGCCTGATGATGAAGTTTGTTTTTTTGTATTCTTCATATTCAAACCCAATTCCTCCAGGCGTTTTACAATTTTTATATTATCCTCATTGCGGAAAAAACCATAAATGCTTGTTGCTACTTTAATACCGATGTCTTCAAGATTTTGCAAATCTTCTATGCTCATCGTTTCAAGATCAAAGATTTCTTTTACTGCATTCGCTACAGTTTTTGCTGTTGCTTCGCCAACAAAGCGAATTCCTAACGCATATATCAAACGATGTAAAGGTTGTTTTTTAGATTCTTCAATCGCTGATTGTAAATTATCAATTGATCTTTTTCCAAAACCTTCAAGTTCACCAATCTTTTCAAAATCTAAAGTGTAGATAGATGGAATGTCTTCTAATAATTTCAGTTCATAAAACTTCAACACATTGGCGCCGCCAAAATGCTTTATATCCATTGCATCTTTGCTTACAAAATGAATGATCTTTTCTACCACCTGCGCTTCACATTCAATATTTATGCAACGCCAAACTGCTTCACCTTCTTCTTTAAATAAGTCACTTTTGCATACAGGACATTTTTTTGGATAATGAATAATTTTCTCATTACCTGTTCTTAATTCAGGCATTGATTTTACGATCTGCGGAATTACATCGCCCGCACGTTCAACCAAAACAGTATCACCAATTCTTAAATCTTTTTCTTTAATGTACTCCTCATTGTGCATTGAAATACTTGTTACGATTACACCGCCAATATGTACGGGTTCAAGTTTTGCAACAGGCGTTACAGCGCCTGTTCTTCCCACATTAAATTCTACGCCAATTAATTTTGTTGTGCCTTGTCTTGCTTTAAATTTAAATGCGATTGCCCATCGCGGATGATGCGATGTCATGCCGAGTTTATCCTGCAAAACCAAATCATTTACTTTAATAACCATGCCGTCAATTTCATAAGGTAGCCCATCACGCTTTGCTTCAAATTCTTTACAATGAGTAATTACTTTATCAATACCTTTTACAACTTTTTTTTCTTTTTCTGGTGAGCGGAAACCCAATTCCCACAACATTTTCAGCGATTCACTGTGTGTAATAAATGGTGCTTCTTTTTTTGAAATATTTTCTTTGGAATGATCACGTTCATCGCTCACTTTTTTGCCTTCCAATGTGGTGTAATAACTCACATGATATAAAAATGCTTCAAGGTTTCTTTTGGCAACAAGCTTCGGATCTTTAATGCGTAAACTGCCGCTTGCTGCAT
>JBDTLW010000151.1:0-5836 GCA_039934575.1 Parafilimonas sp.
TTCTTCTAAAAACAAGTTGCCCTCTTTCAAGACTTAAATAATTTACGAATCCTGTGCCAAGTCCGTTAGCGTTTTCTTTTAATATATAATATAAAGGACGAACCAGAGGATATTCTCCTGCTGTTATTGTTGCCTGCGATGGCCTTGCATAAACACCCTTACCGCACGCTTTGCATTCTACCAAACCAAGACGTATAGAATCTGTATATCGCTGCTGCTGCGGATCATCCTCATCTCCTACCCACGATGTTCCAACAAAACCAATTGCATTAATATTGGAAGAAACATAACTGATCAACTCTTTACTGTTTGCGGCAGCCATTACATTTTTTCCAAAATTGCCGCCTTTTAAAATTGAATCTTTCAGCAGTCTCACGGTGCTTGTTGCATTTCTTCCATCTACGGCTACAAGTTTGCTTGTGTCTGTTCCATTCAAATAACTTCTCAGCTTATCAATTGTAAAAATACTGTCTTTGGAATGTATATTTACTATTACAGCTACTGCATCAAACGCTAAAATATCCCATTGTGCTTTAAATGACAATTTATGTTTATAAAATTCATTTTCATCATCAGTTAATCCTCTTGAAACTATTATCATTCTTGTACTGTCATTTTGTAAATCCCTGAAACAATCGGCTTCTGATTTATAGCTTGCTTCAATATGCGCTTCAGGATACGATGATTCATAAACTTTGATCTGCTCATCAATTACCGGTTTAAAGCTCTCATCAACACTTATGAAAATTTTACCTTTTAACGGTGAATCATATTGCTCATTTTTGCTTTGGCAGTTTGCAAAAATCAAACATATAGCAATACATGTAAAGAATGTTTTAGTAAGCCAGCCCATTTATTTTAAAATTAATAATCGTGCTTTATGCCGCGGTAAACTCTGAAACTTCCATATACAAAACACAACCCTCCAAAACCATATCGCATCAGCGGATCGAGGTCTGCAATTAAAGTCAATCTGAACTTGTCTCCAAAAAAAAGTATAAAAGCCATGCCAATAATTAGTCCTGCCATAGTAAAATCGTAAATCATCCGAAATCTTGTATAGCTTTTCTCACGTCTTTTTTCAAACTCGTTTTCCATATTAAGTTTTGAAAGCGGCAATATAAATTATTTTATTATTCTTCTGCACTCATAAAAGTTACAGGTAAATTAAAATAAACCGCAACTGCGTTACCATTCTGTATTCCAGGCTTCCACAGAGGCATTTTATTAATCACTCTCTGCACTTCTTTATTAAGATCATTTCTTCCGGTATTAATAATTTTCACCTGCCCTATCTGTCCGTTCTTATTTACTACAAAAGATGCTGTTACTATTATTTTTTCACCTGCCTGAAAATCATCAGGCTGCCTTAAATTTCTAAGCATGAATTTTCTTAAAGCATCTAACCCACCCGGATATTCAGGCATTACCTGCGCCCATATTAAAGGCGCATCATTAACTTCTTTAATTTTTGCAGGTTGTGTTACAATTGTTCCTGTGCCTGCATTTGTATTTGCAGGCGGCTGTATCATATCAGTGGCATCATCACCTGAAATATTTGTTTCGCCAAATACACTTTTAATGGTTTCTTCAACAGTTGGCATTTGTTGTTTAACATCGTTGTTCACAATAACAGGTGCTGAATTATTTATTTGCCTGAAATGCGTTAGCGGGCTTTGATGTACGGGAATTTTAAGTGGAGGTTTTACTGCTTCAATCTTTGTAAATACATAGTCTGGCGGAATTATCACCTGTGTAGTGTATAAGTCATTTTTTGCATGATGCATAAATTGAAATACTGAAAAAAGAATGGTAATAAAAAAAGTAACACTTATTGCAGAAGCCAATCTTTTATTGTATGATCTTCTTAGCGCATAAGCGCCGTAACTCTTATTCCTGTTTTCAAAAAGGATATCGAGTAAATCACTCTGCATAATTTTTTCAGGTAACATAAAATAAAATTTAAATGATGAATTAAAAAATTACAGAGCGCGCTTGCTAATAAGATGCATGTATATTGCTTATTCCATAAGCAGAGAAAATTCTTCAACGTTTCTGGTTGGTTATCTTTGTGCATTCTGAAATGAAATAAAAGCGCATGAAAATTTTAATGGTATGCCTGGGCAATATTTGCAGAAGCCCATTGGCAGAAGGTGTTTTACATGATAAAGCAAAAAAAGCAGGATTGAGCTGGGAGATTGACAGTGCAGGTACAAGCAGTTACCATGATGGCGATGCACCACATATTCTTTCACAAAAGGTTGCAAAGCTTCATGGCATTGATATAAGCAAACAATTATGCCGGCAGTTTAATAAAGAAGATATGATACGCTTTGATAAAATTTATGCAATGGATAAAGCAGTGTATAATGATATTAAAGGCATGAGTGAAGCGCTTTGGAATGCATCAAAAACAGATTTGCTGATGAATGAATTATATCCGGGAAAAAATATTGATATACCAGATCCCTGGTATGGCACTGAAATAAATTATCACGAAGTGTATGAAATGATTGATAAAGCCTGTGATGCTATAATAGAAAAAGTCAAAAGCCAAAAAACAAAAGTCAAAACAGAAACAAACTAAAATTCAAATCTTTTGAATTTTAGTTTTTAATTTTTTCTTTACAATGAAACCAACAATACCGCAGGGAACAAGAGATTTTAATGCAGAAACAATACGAAAACGCAATTATATTTTTGATACAATCAGAAATGTTTTTGAGTTGTATGGCTTTCAACCTTTGGAAACACCGGCAATGGAAAACCTGGAAACATTAACAGGCAAATATGGAGATGAAGGTGATAAGCTTATTTTTAGAATTCTTGATTCCGGAAATCCTTTTTCATCTGATTTTTTTAAAGGGTTAGGAAATATTTTGAAAGATTATAATGAAGGCACAAAACACTTTCAAGATATTAAAGGATTTGATATAGATAGCCCTTGGGAAAAGCCATTTTGGGAATTAAACCCGGAAGTAATTGAGTCAATTGCAAATGATAAAAAATTCAGTAAATATTTTTCAAATTTAAAATCTGAAGTTTCGCAAAAAGCTCTTCGTTACGACCTCACCATTCCTTTTGCACGATATGTTGCTATGAATTATAGTCAGTTAAGTTTTCCGTTTAAACGTTATCAAATACAACCTGTTTGGCGTGCAGATCGTCCGCAGAAAGGAAGATATCGTGAATTTTATCAATGCGATGCAGATGTTGTTGGCAGCAATTCTTTATTAAATGAAATTGAATTGCTGAATATATATAATGATGTTTTTAAAAGACTAAATCTTGCTGTTGAAATAAAAATTAATAACAGGAAAATGTTAACCGCGCTTGCAGAATTGTGCGGCGGCGCTGATAAAATAATTGACATCACTGTTGCTATTGATAAACTGGATAAAATTGGAATGGATAAAGTGAAAGAAGAATTAATGCAACGAGGCTTGAATGAAGATCAGATCAGCATTATAGAAAAATATTTATTAATTGAAGGAACGAATGATGAGAAACTAAACGCTGCAAAAAAATTATTCAGTGAAAATGAAACAGCAAAAAAAGGAATTGAAGAACTTGAATATTTATTAAATTTTGAGAACAATATTTCGAAGCTTGTTGTTGACTTTACACTTGCACGCGGATTAAATTATTATACGGGAACTATAATAGAAGTAAAAGCGCATGATGTAAAAATAGGCAGTATTGGCGGCGGCGGAAGATACGACGATCTTACAGGTCTATTTGGTGTTCCCAATCTTTCTGGTCTAGGAATAAGTTTTGGTGTTGACAGAATATATGACGTAATGGAAGAACTGAATGTATTTCCACCATCGTTGCAAACAACAACACAGGTTTTATTTTTTAATTTGGGTGAAACTGAAAGTAAAGTTGCATTTACACTGATGCAGGAACTAAGAAAGAAAAATATTAAAAGCGAAATTTATCATGAAGCCGCAAAATTTGATAAGCAATTTAAATATGCAGAGCGAAAAAGTATTTCTTATATAATAATAATTGGCAGCAAAGAACTTGAATCAAAGAGTTGCGTGGTAAAAAATATTAAAACCGGTGAACAGGAAACTATTTTTCAAACAGAGCTCTCTTCCTTTTCCTTTGAATAAAAAATTTCTGTACGCTTGTTTCTAATTGGAAACCTGAAGGCTTATACGGCGTACGCTTTTCATTACAAAAAAAATTTGTTCGAAAAAAACCCACATCAAATAGTTTATTGTAGTTTGCTGTATATAATTTTTTTAATGTTGTTTATGTAATCTGTAATACCTTAAAACATATATTTGACAAAGTCTAAATTGCCTCATCTAAAATTTATTGCTATGAAGAAATTTTATCTATTAAATCTATTATTGATTATTTCCTTAAGTGTTTTTGCACAAAATACGGTGAAAGGAAAAGTTACAGATGCACAAACCGGGTTGCCCCTTTCCGGTGCGTCTGTTACAGTAAAAGGCGAAAAGCAAGGCGCTGTTACAAACGATGAAGGAATTTTTTCGCTAAACATTTCGTCATCTTCAAAAACAATTGTTGTAACGTCTATTGGCTATGCTGCAAAAGAAGTGCAGGCAACAGCAGGCAGTACACTTGATATTGCCCTTACGCAAACATCCAAATCGCTAAACGAAGTTGTGGTGGTTGGGTACGGTACAAAAGTTGCAAAAGATATCACAGGCTCTGTTTCGCGGGTAAATGCAAAGCAAATTACCAACACACCTGCAACCAGTTTTGAAACTGCAATTCAGGGTCGTGCAGCCGGCGTGTATGTTGCACAGCAAAATGGAAAGTTGGGTCAGGCTATCAATGTAACTATTCGTGGCGGTTCTTCTGTAACTGCAGGTAATCAACCTTTATACGTGGTAGATGGAATTCCGGTTACCGCAGCAGATCTCTCTGGCAATGGGTCTTCCACCAATTCGTTGAGCGATATAAATATGAATGATATTCAATCAATCGAAATTTTAAAAGATGCATCTGCAGCAGCCATCTATGGTTCAAGAGCTTCAAACGGTGTAGTGCTTATTACTACAAAAAAAGGGAGAGCAGGAACTTCTAAAATTGAATTTAATTATTTTACGGGCGTGCAAAACCCAACAGAGCATAGAGAGTTTTTAAACTCTAAACAATATGTTGATTTTTTTGAACAGGCTTCTTTGGGAGCTGCCAAAGTAGAATATGATTTAGGTTATTATAATAGTTTAAATGCAGCGCAGAAGGATTGGCAAAGCTATACTGAAGGCAGGTTTACCCGTTATTCAGCAGGTAATGAAGATTGGAAAAAAGGTAAGATAAATACGAACTGGGAGGATCAGGCTTTTCAACACGCCCCTATATCTCAGTATGATCTTAATGTTTCCGGTGGTACGGAAAAAACAAAGGTTTTTCTTTCCGGTCAATACTTAGATCAAACAGGAATTCTTATCGGCAATCGCTTTAGACGCTACAGCGCAAGATTAAATATAGATCAACAAATCAGAAGCTGGTTATCTGTTGGTATGAACATGAATTTTGCCAGGTCAAAAAATAACAGACTTTCAGATGATGATCAGTTTTCTTCACCGCTGCAAATTGTTGCCTTATCTCCTATTACGCCTGTTATTGATCCGCGTACGGGATTAATAAGCGGTGCATTTGATACAAATCCTGATAATTATGGCAAACCCAATACAAATTATCCTCTTTACTTTAATCCTTTACTTGCCTATGGCAATAATGCATATTTCAATACTTTAGTAAACAGAACTTTTGGTAATGTTTATCTAAACGCAAACGTTACATCTGATCTTGTTTTCAGATCAGAATTTGGAATGGATCAGTTGAATCAAAC
>JBDTLW010000152.1:0-5830 GCA_039934575.1 Parafilimonas sp.
CTGAAGATAGTGCAGAATTAACGGCGGGAAGAAAAGCATTTGCAGGCACACATACATGGGAAAAAAGTATTGAAGAATTAGGCAGGGTAATAAACAAACATTTAAGTCAATTAAATTAATATGGTAACTCCAGGTTTAACTGCAGAGAATAAAATGATAAGTCAATACATAAGTTTAGTGCGCCCCAAACACTGGATCAAAAATTCTTTTATTTTTCTTCCACTATTTTTTTCAGGTGAAGTATTCAATGTTGAAAAACTTATATCTTGTTTTGGAGGTTTTATAGCTTTCTCGTTAATAGCAAGCTCCATTTATATCATAAATGATTATATGGATATTGAAGCCGATAAAAAACATCCAACAAAATGTTTACGACCATTAGCATCAGGCGCAGTTTCAAAAAGATCAGCCATTACTTTGTTTTTTATTTGTGTTGCTTTAGGTATAACTGCTGCAGCATTTATAAAGATGAAATTTTTATTTGTACTGATGATCTATTTTGCCATGAACCTTGGCTACTCGTTTGGTTTAAAAAATATTTCAATTCTTGATATTGTGCTGGTAGCGATAGGTTTTGTACTAAGAATAAAAGCAGGCGGTGTAATTGCGGTGATAGGAATTTCTGAATGGTTAATGATCATGGTTTTTCTGCTGGCAATGTTTATGGCCATTGCAAAACGCCGTGATGATGTTTTAATAAAACTTGATTCAGGGCTTGATATGCGCAAAGCCATTAAAGGTTATAATCTTGAATTTTTAAATGCAATGCTCTCATTATTTACAGGCATAATTATCATTGCTTATTTAATGTACACAATTTCACCTGAAGTAATGCTGCACTGGAATACATACAGGCTCTATTACACTACCTTATTTGTTATAGTTGGTTTAATGCGATATCTACAAATAACTTTTATTGAAAAAGATAGCGGCTCACCAACAGATTTATTATACAAAGACACTTTTTTACAGGTAACACTGGTATTGTGGATCGTAAGTTTTTATTCGATCATTTATTTACCAGACGTTTCACTATTTAAATAAATAATTGTGGAGAAAAAAATTGCAAACTGGGGAAACTATCCGGTAATGGAAAGTGATGAACGCTTTTTCAGTTTCGATGATCAATTACAAAAATTAGTAAAAGAAAGCACGCATTTTATTCCGCGCGGTAATGGACGCTGTTATGGCGATGCTTCTTTATCTTCTGAAACAATCAATACACTTAAGTACGATAAGGTACTTTCTTTTGATAAATCAAATGGAATTTTAGAGTGTCAAAGCGGACTTACATTAGATAAAATTTTAGAATTCATTGTTCCTGCAGGTTGGTTTCTTCCTGTGACGCCGGGCACAAAATTTATTACCGTTGGCGGCGCTGTTGGCAGCGATGTGCATGGAAAAAATCATCACATAGATGGTTCATTTTCCAATCATATTGTTGACATGGAATTAATTTTGGCTGATGGCACAATAACCGTTTGTTCACCCGAACAAAACGTTCAGCTATTTGATGCTACTTGCGGCGGAATGGGTTTAACAGGTTTGATAACAAAAGTAAAATTCAGGCTTAAAAAAATTGAAACCTCATACATTAAACAAAAACAGTTAAAGGCAAAAAATCTTGATGAGGTAATTCGTTTTTTTGATGAATATAATCATTATACTTATTCTGTAGCATGGATTGATTGCCTTAAAAAAGGTGAACATTTTGGAAGAAGCATTCTTATTTTAGGTGAACACGCAAAAGTGGATGAACTCCCTGAAAAGTATAAAGCTGATCCTTTAAAATTACCCGCAAAAAAAAGTATTCCATTTCCAATCAATCTTCCTTCATGGGTGTTGAACAGTTTTACTGTAAAGCTTTTCAACTTTCTGTATTATGGTAAAAATTTTAAAAAAGAAATTAATAATGTTGTCAGTTACGAACCATTTTTTTATCCGCTTGATGCCATCTTAAACTGGAACCGCGGATACGGCAAAAAAGGTTTTATTCAATACCAGTTTGTATTGCCGCTTAGTGCAAAGCAAGGTCTCGTTGAAATACTGCATCGCATTAGTGATGAAGGGTTAGGTTCTTTTCTTGCAGTGTTAAAAGTATTTGGCAAGCAGGATAGTTTAATTTCATTTCCCACAGAAGGCTATACATTAGCGCTCGATTTTCCTGTGAGGAAAGGTTTGTTTGAATTTCTTGATGAGCTTGATAAAATAGTGTTGAAGTATGGCGGTCGTTTATACATGAGCAAAGATGCAAGAATGAAACCAGAAGTATTAAAAGCCGGTTATCCGCGCTTAGATGAATTCAGGCAAATTATAAAACAATATAATCCTAAAGGAAAAATTCGTTCCACACAATCGGATCGTTTATTATTAACTCCCCAGCCTTAATTATGTCAACAGTTTTAATATTAGGAGCAACCTCAGATATGGCTGTTGCCATTGCGCGCAAAATGGCTGAGAAAGGAAATAACATTCAGCTTGCAGCGCGAAATTCAAATCGTTTGCAGGCATTGCAATCAGATATTTCTCTTCGCTATCAGGTTGATTGCACTATTCATGAATTTGATGCAACAGATTTTAATTTGCACCTGTCTTTTTATCAATCATTATCAATAAAACCTGATATTACTATTTGTGTTTTTGGATATATGAGTGATAATATTATTGCAGGTAAAGACTGGCATGAAACATCAAAAATCATTAACAGTAATTACACAGGCGCTGTATCAATTTTAAATATTATTGCAGAAGATTATGCTGCAAAAAAAAGCGGAACTATTGTTGGAATAAGTTCTGTTGCAGGTGAAAGAGGAAGACAAAGCAATTATATTTATGGAAGTGCGAAAGCTGGTTTTACTGCATATTTATCTGGATTAAGAAACCGTTTGTATCATGACGGTGTTCATGTAATAACGGTGTTGCCCGGTTTTGTAAATACGAAGATGACGGCTGAATTAAAATTACCGCCATTATTAACAGCAAGCCCGGAGCAAGTTGCAGATGCAGTTGAAAAAGCAATAAGAAAAAAACAAAATGTTGTTTACATAAAATGGTTCTGGAAATGGATAATGAAGATCATAAAAAATATCCCGGAAGGTATGTTTAAGAAAAAAAAGTTGTGATGTCCTCAGATATAAAAATCAATACTGCTGAAATAGCTTTCTTTGATTTTGATGGAACCATCACATCAAAAGATACGCTTGCAGAAATATTAAAATTTATTAAAGGAAAATTTAATTACTATTTTGGTATTCTTATTTTATCGCCAATAATTGTTTTATATAAACTTCATATTTTATCAAACCATCGTGCTAAAGAACTTCTGCTGATTTATTTTTTAAAAGGTTTTGATCTGAATAAATTCAATGCTTTATGCAGAGAGTTTACAGAAAAAGAATTGCCTCATTTATTAAAGAAAAGCGCATTGCACGAAATAAGAAGACACTTGCAAAATAAAACGCCGGTTGTTATTATTTCCGCATCTGCAGAAAACTGGATTTCTCCCTGGTGTTCAAAATACAATATTGAATGTATTGCTACTAAACTTGAAGTAAAAGAAGGCAAGCTTACCGGCAAAATTGAAGGGCGCAATTGTTCCGGCAAAGAAAAAGTAAGACATATACAAACGAAGTATAAGCTTTCAACCTATAAAAAAATTTATGCTTACGGAGATTCAAAAGAAGACCTGCCCATGCTTTCTTTAGCCACTGAAAAAAATTATAAACCTTTCAGAAAGTTTTCTTATTAAACTTAGTATTTATTATTGCTTTTTGCCCGAACAATTTGTCCAGTCTATTCCTGCAGCAACTTCAACAGTACCTGAATTGCAAATCACATTTCCTTTTGAATAACTGTCAATGGTTTTAAAAATTCTTATTGCGTGATCGGTGTTGGTTCCAATTTTATTATTCAGTATAAACACATTTGTTTTCACAACAGGATTTGTTGGGCGTGTATCCACCATAATTCCTGCCATACCATTTACTTTATGTCCATCCAAATTTCCGCTGTTATTTATCGTGTTGTCTTTAATTAAAATTTTCCCACTGCCTAAACACATAATGCCTAATGCATAGGTATGATTAATATTATTGTTATACACTTTAGCACTTGTATATCCGCCAAGGCTTATTCCATTTCCCTGTATGTCGCTCAATTCAAATCCGCAATTAGAAACGGTGTTATTAAAAATTTCATTCATCATTTCTGAACCGCATGATAATTGAATGCCTGAACGGTTAGTGCTGTCAACAATATTATTATACACTTTTATATTGCCTAAACGCAAAGGCTGCGGGTGCGTAATTTTATTATCACACATAACATCTCTTGCACCATAGGGATCAGTTGAACCAAGATACATGCCTTCCTGGTTCATCTTTACAATTTTATTATCATGTATATAAATATTGCTGATAACAAAGTTTGGATATTGAAGTGAATCAACACAACTCCCCTCCTGCTTGACCCATAATCCATAAGTCTTTTTATGAAAAAAAATATGCTGTACTTCAATAAAAGCAGACCTTCCGTGAATGTCTATTCCAACACCTTGTGACCCTTCATCTTCAATCTTAAAACCATAGTTTTCTTTTTCATCACCTGTGCCTGTAATATTTATATAGCGGCAACTTTCAATTGCCATTCCATTACTAAGTGTTGCTTGGCCGCCTTCATTAATTATTGTAATGGGGCAATCAGCAGTACCATGCAAATCACCCATTGCAAAATATGAATAAGGATTATTTGAAGCTCTTAAAACAAGTGTGTCTCCGGGTCTGCATCCGAATGAATTTCCATCAACATAAATTCCATTGTCGCCTCCTTTATTTAAATAAATTTTTTTGCCTTTACAACCTGGTTTTTTTAAAGTTATTTGTAAAAGAGATGAATCAGTATCAGCATCATGAATAGCTGTATCAGCTGAATTTATTGGTACAGTAGAATTTGACTCAGTTGAATTATGATCAGAAGGTTTACAAAAACTATTTGCATAAAAAATGCACAATAATAAAATGAATGAATATTTTTTCATGTAATAAAATTTTTCAAGAAAAACCTGTTTCATTTTAAAGATATTTTTTTATAACTCTTATTTTTCTTTTTTAGAATCTTTAATAACACCTAATTTTTTTAACTGGCTTTTTATTCTTGAAGGAAGATCATAATCATTTACATGTCTTTGGAAAGTGGTTAAAAAATCTTTGCCTTTAATAGATAAAAAATTAAACAGGTAATGATCTTTATTAATAATAGCCAATCTTCCATACTCCTGATAATTTTGTTTTTTAGCGCCAAATTTTTTTACAATATTCTCCCAGTCTTCTTTGGGATCAATACCAATTTTTTTATAAAGCTCACCTTCACCAACAGGTTTTGTATGCTCCATTAATACATCATCAAATACAATTAATTTGCCTTCGGGATAATCAAGAATTTTGGACCATACAGAATCAACACCCCAGCTTGATTTATTACCAATAAAACTGGGCAGGCATTTTTCAAGCGCTATGGCATTAAACAGCGGGGCCATTACTTCTATCTGCCCAACGAATCTGCAAAAACTATCAGGTTGCTGCTTAAACATTGGCCAACTGCAAAAAGAATTTTGCGATAATGATGCCTGGCTTATCCAGCTATCAAACACTGAACTTAAAGTAAACATCCTGTTTATTTGTTCAGTATCCATTTTAATATCATCATCTAAAAAATAAAAATATTTGTATTGCTTAATCCAGTCCGGCTGCACTTCTGTAAACAATTTATATAACATGTGATACTTAAAATCTTTTAAATGATAGAAGTATTCAACATCTTTATATAATTCAGG
>JBDTLW010000153.1:0-5829 GCA_039934575.1 Parafilimonas sp.
TTTCAACAAAATAATATGGGCAGAGGTGGCTCTGAGAAAGATTTCCTTTATGCAGATGCACAGGATGGCGGCGGTAAGGGAACGCATATAGATAATGCAAATTTTGCTCCTACTCCTGATGGTTCCAGTCCAAGACAACAGATGTATCTATGGTATCCATCCATATTAAAAGGCTTTGTAGTTAACAGCCCTAATAATTTTAAAGGAGGCAAACCGGCACAGGAAAGTAATGTTAGCAGCAGCAATAAAATAGCAGCAAAGGGTCCTATAACCAGTGATATTGTTATTTATAAAGATGCATTGTTTCCTGATTCAAGCAATGCCTGTGGTGCTCCATCCAACAAAGCTGAACTGGCAGGCAAGATTGTATATATAGACAGAGGTTCATGCAATTTCACCGTAAAATTTCATAATGCACAAAGTGCAGGCGCAAAGGCAATAATAGTAGGCAATGTTTCACCCACCGATCCAAGATATACAGATGGTACCGGAGGTAATCGTTTACTTACTATGTCAGCAACTCCGCTTGATAACACCATAACAATTCCGGGATTTTTTATTCAGTATGATACTGCAAAAAAAATTAAGGCGTTCGGCACAGGAAATGTAAATGCAACACTTGCATACGCTCCTTTTATTGATGGTGAAATAGACAACACAATACCAACACATGAATATACCCACGGCATTTCAAACCGTTTAGTTGGCGGTCCTAAAAATGTAAGCTGTTTACAAAATGCAGAGCAAATGGGTGAAGGCTGGAGCGATTGGTATGCAATAATGATAACACAAAACTGGGCAAATTCAACGGCCTCTGGTGACCATATAAGAGCAATAGGAAATTATGCATACGGACTTGATACAAACTATACCGGTATTCGTGTTTATCCTTATTCTACAAATTTTGATTATGACCCATGGACGTATGATTCTTTGAAAGCATTGAAAGGCAATATCCTTAATCCTGCTGATCCGCATACCATTGGTGAAATGTGGACTACAATGCTTTGGGATATGACGTGGAGACTTGTTAAGGATTATGGTATCAGCAATAACATTTTTGATGCCACAGCTAAAGGCGGAAATAATATTGCGCTTACCCTGGTTACGCAAGGTTTAAAATTAACCAAATGCAGCCCCGGGTTTGCTGATGGAAGAGATGGTATTCTTAAAGCAGATACTTTATTGTTCTCCGGAAAATACAGCCCGGATATCTGGAGAGCATTTGCAAAACGCGGTCTTGGTTATAGTTCAAGCCAGGGCGCTTCCAATAATACAAATGATGGTATTTCAGCTTATGATTTACCACCTTCTATTTTACCGGTTACCATATCAGAGTTTACAGCACAAAAACAAGGCAATACCGCTTTATTAAAATGGACAACTGTACAGGAATCCAACACAGATAAGTTTATTGCAGAAAGAAGCGAAGATGGAAAAGTATTTGCTTCAGTTGGTGAAGTAAAAGCTGCAGGAAACAGTTCTGTTCAAAAATATTATCAGCTTACTGACGCTACTCCATTAAAAGGAAATAATATTTACAGAATTAAAGAAATAGATAAAGATGGTAAATCTAATTTATCAGATCTCCGCTCACTAAATTTTACTGATGTAAAACCTTATATAAAAATATCTCCAAACCCTGCAAACAATATAGTTACAGTTAATATCCCCGGCAATACACAAAATCTTACTCTAAGATTATTGAGCAATACTGGTCAGTTAATTGGTAATTATGTTATGAACAGCGAATCTTATAAAATTGATGTATCAAAACTTGCCGCAGGTGTATATAATATTTTGATTGATGGCAATGGATATTCAACAAAATATAAATTAGTAATTCAATAAAAAATCTGTTTTTATAAAAAAGGCTGTCTTACAAAGGCAGCCTTTTTTATTTTTATTATGTTTGTTGAAATTAACAACTTGCTTTTTTAATCTTATTTAAATTTACAACATTCAAATTCTTATTACAATATGAAAAAATTATGTCTTGCAATTTTCTGCGCTATGGTCTTTTTAAATCTCAATGCTCAAAATCCAATATATTATTTATTGGTGGGCACTTATACTGATGGTGGTGCTGCTGATGGAATTTATGTATATCGTTTTAACCCAAATAAAGGTGAAGCTACATTTGTAAGTAAAACAAGCGGCGTTGAAAATCCTTCATGGTTATGTATTTCAAAAGATGGAAAATTTGTTTATTCAGTTAATGAAAACAGCGGCAATAAACCGGGAGAAGTAAGTGCATTTGCATTTGATAAAAAGAAAGGTGAACTTACTTTTTTAAATAAACAGCCAACAGATGGTTTTGCACCGGCACATATAACTATTGATGATGCAGGAAAAAATGTTATTACTGCAAATTATAATGGCGGAAATATTTCTGTATTTAAAACAAACGATGATGGCTCACTGCAACCGCATGTGCAATTGGTTGGTCATGAAGGTTATGGTGTAAATGTTCAGCGCCAGGAAATGCCACATCCGCATGAAGTAGTTTTTTCTCCCGATGAAAAATATTTGTTTTCGCCTGATCTTGGTACCGACAGATTGTATCAATACAATTTTAACGGAAGTGATCCTAAAAATGTATTAACGCCTGCAGGCGATCCCGGTTATTATACAATAGATGATGGTTTTGGACCAAGGCATATTACGTTTAGTCCTGATGGAAAAACTGCATACATGTTGAATGAACTTGCAGGAAATATAATTGTGTTTAATTACTCAAATGGAAAATTAACGCCTATACAAACTATTGCTTCCACAACTGCGGGTGATAAAAATGATCGCGGCAGCGCTGAAATTGCAATTACACCAAACGGTAAATTTTTATATACATCCAATCGCGGCGCAGCCAATGATATTTCTTTATATAAAGTGCAGACTGATGGAACGCTTTTAGAAAACGGACACCAGGCAGTTGGCACAAATCCGCGTGGTTTTATGATTGACCCAACGGGAAGATTTTTACTTGTTGCCAGCCAAAACGATAACACGATACAAATATTTGTTATCAATAAAAATTATGGTTTATTGCAGGATGCCGGAACTAAAATAGAAGTTCAGAAACCAACCTGTTTGCAGATGACTCCTGTGAATTAAGCCTGTTATTTATTAATCATTTATTGCCTGTTCCGTAGGAATCCCACACGAGCGGGAGTAGCAAATTGTAAGAAGCACCAGGCGTTCCTACGGAACGCATCGTATCTGCATGTAATATTATAATCTACCCACGAAACATTCCTAAAGGAATGAAAAGAAATATGTAATTAAAATGTGCTTGTACATAATATCATTCTTTAATTTATCCCGAACTCATATTAAGCTTCGCTTTTACTTCGCAACAAGATTAAACTTATCCATTCATCAAAGTAAATTCTTTATAAGCAAACGCTTTTACATCAGGGAAAAATGATTGATAATAAAATTCAATAGCATCATAATTTTTTTTGAAACATTCAAACACTGCGCTGCTGTTTTCGAGATATCTTGCACGACGCGCTAAACCGCCAAAACTTTTTTCTGCTCCGTTTAAAGTTCTGTAATTATACAGCCAGTTATCATGTTTCATATAAGGAAAAATGCGGGCAAATCTTTCTGGCAGTATATCCTTATAATCATCAAGCGCAGTATAAACGGATAAAGAAAACTGCAGCAGGCTTTCATCAGAAAATTCATTTGTATCACGCGCAAGAAAATGATCATACGCAACATCAATAAATGCGCCGGCGTATAAACCAACTGCAGGTTTTAAAAATTGCTTTGCGTTTTTTGTTGCATCATGCGCATCAGTAAACTCATCAATGCTGCGGTGAAGCATAATACCTTTTTGAATGCCCTCACTAAATTCAAAACGTTTTTTTCCTTTTACAAAATCACTAATCATATTACCCGCTAAAATTTCGGGTTGATTGAATGATAGATATGCATGGGCAAGATAATTCATGCTACTTCACATTTTTATTAAGCCATTCTGTTATTGTTTGCAAAACAACAGGTGCAATGGTTTGGTCAAGCTCACCATATTCCTGAACAGTGCATTTACTGCAAACCTGAAATAAATGATTTACGCCTGGTATTTCTTTTGTTTCAAATGTTCTTGTTTTACCTGCCACAAGTGCGCTTCTAACTGCCGGTAAATTTTGACTTGCAACAACCTGTATGTCTTTACTCCCATTCAAGGCAAGCACTTTTACTTTTTTCAAATCAGAAAGATATGGCTGCGGATCAAACTGTATAAAATATTTAAACCAGGGCTTAGAGCATAACTCCACCAACCCATCAACATAATCTTTGCTGTTATCTTCTGAAGTAAAACCAAGTTTTTGCAGATCCGTTGTATCAGCTTTTGCCTGCCAGTTATTTAGTTCCTGCAAAGCATTTCTATTTGCCGTTGCGGTATCAGGTGCATTAATAATTGTATTTAATATTTGTATATAAAGAGCGCCATACGCTTCTGAAAAAGAAGAATCAATACCTGCTGATCTCATCACCGCTGCATTTTGTTCTCCCATTAAATCAATGATCTTTACACCAGGCGCTGCAAGCAGTACAATAAAGTCTATATCCCTTCGCTGCGATGCAACCATCGGCGCAATCATACCACCTTCGCTATGACCAAGCAAACCAACTTTTTTATCATTCACTTCCCGGCGTGATTTTAAATATTCAATTGATGCATTTACGTCTTTCGCAAAATCTGCAGTAGTTGATGCAGCAAAATTTCCCGTACTGTTTCCAATCCCTCTGTCATCAACTCTTAAAACAATAAATCCATCGCGTGTAAGCGCATCTGCAATTACAGCAAAAGGCTTATGATCAAATACTGTTTCATCACGATCCTGTTGCCCTGAGCCTGTAATTAAAAGCACTGCCGGAAACGTTCCGTTGCCCGGAGGAATAGTAATTGTACCGCCAAATTGCAACCCATTTCCATTATAAATCACTTCTTCGCTTTTATATGGAAAGGGTGGTTTTGGTGTTTGCGGGCGAACTATTTTTATTGGAGCAGGTATATCAGTTCTGTATAAATCAAGCGGAATATTTACGCCTTGTGTAAATGTTCCGCTGAGTGCAGAATCATTCAGCAATGTGCCTGTATAACTTACTTTTAGTTTGTTGATTGTAAAATGAAGTGTGTTACCTGAGGCACCTGTTTTAGTTACCACTGTATCACATGTAATTCCTGAAACATGCTGATCAGGGCTGTCGAGTGTTGCTGAATATGTTCCATCTTTTAATAACGTTACATGCAATACAAGATGAAGCTCACCTCCAACTTTCAATGTTCCATTCCATGCACCGGAAAAATTTTTTTGTGCATGCATAATGCTGTACATAAACAAACTTGTTATAAGTAAAATAAATTTTGTTTTCATGTGTTTGTTTTTTTATTTTTTTAATTGTCATCCCGATGAATCGGGACAAGCTATGGAATTCGCCAAATAAACATTTGTTTGGTTTGAATTTTATTCATGGCTCATTTCATACTCTTGATTTTTTTGTTTGACTTCTATACAGTTTATATGAATAAAATACAGGTATTAAAATAAGTATTGCTAAAATAACCGCGCCTGAATAACCTGCCCATTTATTATTCAGAAATAAAACGATAATTGCAAAAAGCAATCCGCCAAAAAACCAAAGCCTTCCTGCAAGATGATGTGTTTTTCTCCAGTTATCTTCACTTTCCAAAGTCCATGGAAGACGTATGCCTGCGAAATAATTTGGCTGCATATTATACATATTATTTCCAAGTAAAGCAAACAATAAACCTGCTGCAATAAAAACAAATTTCATTGTCATGCTTACATCGTT
>JBDTLW010000154.1:0-5820 GCA_039934575.1 Parafilimonas sp.
AGAAAATGGTGAAAGTGCAAGAACGGGTGTGGTGAGGGTGGAGTGATTAAAATGCTGAAATGCGCTTCGTTGCCACTTATTAAATCAAATACAATTTATGCTATGTGTAATTAAATTATTTTGATTTCTCATAAAGTTCTTGCAAGTCGTTCATTGCTTGTGAATATTTAAAATATTTTGGTTCATGCAAAATAGAATTGAAATATATTTCTTGCGCAGCTTGTTTATCTTTTAATTCTGCAGTTGCATTAAACTGTGCAAGCAGTGTATTGTACAAATCTCCAATATGCCAATCATTATATGATTCTATTTTATCGTAGCCAATCCAATCAAAGTCATCGTAATCAAAACTTTTATAATAGTAATATTCTTTGCCATTAAATTTTGGAAGTCTTTCACAAAAACTGAGAATCTTATTATTATTCTTCATCATTTGGAGAACCTTAAAACGACCTCCGACTAAAGCATCTATCATATTCAAAAAGAAAATTGCTTTTTCAGTTTCATTTTTAAAACCTAAACTATCAATATTAAAATTGTATGTACTTAAATCTGCATCATTAAACAATTTAGCTATGCCACTATGAATACGATAATAATAATTATCAAGCAGCCAATAACGATCAATCTTTTTAGAAAGAACTTCATTAGCAACCTCAATTTCTTGCCTTGGTGCTTGATTTTTATTAATACGGTTATAATGAATTTCGCGAATAACATACCATAATGTAAGCTCATCATCATTTGGTCTTGAAATAAAACGATTATCTAAAATTGTTTTATCAGCTTTGCCAACTGCAATTAAAACGTCTGCAATTTGATCTAATGCAGGTGTTCGTAGTGAGTCAATTGATTTAAAAAAAATTTCACCAGATGCATTTGGATTTTGTGAATACACTTCACTGATGGCAATTAAATTGTCGAGATCTTTTTGTTGAAGTTTTACTTGCCCATTGCTAAATATTGCTAATAGTAAAAATGTAAAAGTCAGAATCTTATTCATTGCCCCAAGATAATTTGGTATCATTTAAAAATGAGATCTATTTCTCAAATTACACAACTTTATTGCCCAAATATGCCAACTGCAAGTTGCATTAAAAAGAATTCGCCATTAATGAAAATAGTTAAAGTACAAGAGCATGTAAAGCCTTTAATTTTTCGCCAGTTGGGTCATTAAAAATGATAATCGTAATTTTACAATCTTCTATGGCATATTTCAACTGGAACGATACAAAAAACCTTTTATCAAAGCTCACCTTCAGGCGCAGTATAAATGCAGCTAAAGTGGTAGCAAGTTACCAATTAAGCAAGTTGCGTAAAAAGCCTTTGCAATGGGGTTATCCAATCTCTGTTTCGTTTGAGCCAACAACTTCATGCAACCTGCGTTGCCCTGAATGCCCAAGCGGAATGCGTGCTTTTACAAGACCCACCGGCATGTTGAAAAAAGATTTTTTCAGGCAAACAATTGATGATATTCATAAAGAGCTTTTATATCTTATTTTTTATTTCCAGGGCGAACCATTTCTGAATCCTGATTTTTTAGTGATGGTAAAATATGCACATGATAAAGGCATTTATACAGCCACATCAACCAATGCTCATTACTTAAATGATGAAAAGGCAAAGCATACTGTTGAAAGTGGGCTTGACCGTTTAATTATTTCTATTGACGGAACAACGCAGGATGTATATAAACAATATCGTGTTGGCGGCAACATGGAAAAAGTTTTACAAGGCGCACGCAACATCATTAAATGGAAAAAAGAATTGAAAAGCAAAACGCCTTTTGTTTTTTTCCAATTTCTTGTTGTAAAGCCAAACGAACATCAAATTGAAGACATAAAAAAACTGGCAAAAGAAATTGGTGTTGACCAGGTTCGTTTTAAAACGGCACAGATTTATGATTATGAAAATGATCCGAATAATTTAATACCAACCATTGATAAATACAGCCGTTACCGCAAAGATGCCAACGGAAAAATGCAAAGCAAAAGCGGTATGAAAAATCATTGCTGGAAACTGCATCATGCAAACGTAATAACCTGGGATGGTATGGTTGTGCCTTGCTGTTTTGATAAAGATGCTATGCATCGCTTAGGCAATTTGCAAACGCAATCTTTTAAAGAAATATGGCACAACGATAATTACAAACAATTCAGAAGCGAGCTGATGAAGAGTCGTAAGAACATTGATATTTGCGCCAATTGCAGCGAAGGACTTACAGTGTGGGAAGACTAATTTTCGGTCTTCAATTATTCAAAAAAATACTTCATTAATTATTGCATGTTGTGCTGATGATTTTTGCGGGTCTTAAAATGTTTTTGTTTTTATTTATCAGTAAACACGATAATATAAATTAACCCCTCTGCAAGTAAAACAAGCGCTTTCAATGTTTCGTTGTTGATTTCTTAATCAATATAAAAGTTTGTTTAGAACTACAAAATCAAATGTGAACAATTAAAGATTAGGAATGTTTTATTAAAGGACATGCATGCATTAAATATATTTGCAGAATATTTTAAAAGTAAATAATTTATTCAAGCTTTTTAAAAGTACAACCTGTATGAAAACCTCTTTATCTATTCTTTTTCTTCTATGTTTTTATGCTGCAATTTCACAGGATGCCACAGTACAGGATCTTAAAACCGAAGCAAGCAAAACCATTACAAAAGATCCTAATGATACCATCCCGAAAATCTGGAAGACCGGCGGCATTTTAAGTTTAAATTTAGCGCAAGGTTCTCAGAGCAATTGGGCTGCCGGCGGAGAAAAATTTTCTCTTGCAGCAAATGGGTTTATTAATGCTTACGCATTTTATAAAAAAGATAAACATAGCTGGGATAATAGCCTGAATTTTAACCTGGGATATGTAAAAACAACCAGTCTGGGAACACGTAAAAACGATGACCGCATAGAATATCTTTCCAAGTATGGATATGCTCTTAATCCAAAACTTAATTTAAGCGGTCTGTTTGATATAAGAACACAATTATTTAAAGGATACGCCTATCCTGATGCCACTACCAAAGTTTATACGTCTAATTTCTTTGCTCCGGCTTATATACTGTTAAGCCCCGGATTTGATTATCATCCTGTAAAAAATTTATCCATATTTATTTCTCCGGCTACTGCAAGATGGGTGATTGTAAACGATACTGTTCTTTCCACTTTATACGGTGTTGAAGCGGGCAAAAAAAGTGATTTCCAGTTTGGCGCTTATGCATCTGTAAGTTACCTGGCAAACCTGGGTAAGGTAGTTACATATACAGGTAAGATTGACTTCTTTTCCAATTATAAGCACAACCCTCAGAATGTAGATGTATATATGACAAATCTTTTTGCAGCCAAAATTTCAAATATGCTTTCAGTAACATATAGCCTTACATTAATTTATGATGATGATGTAAGACAATTTGGACCAAATCTTAATGCGCCGGGGCTTCAGGTACAATCTTTATTTGGTGCAGGGTTATTGGTAAAATTATAAAGTAGAAATTTAAAATGGAGGTGGCATGATTGGTTTATGCGTAAGTTTATCCTTTAATTCCATTACAAACATGTTGCAAATTAAAAATATAAACCTGCGTTCTTTCGCCATAGAGAAAAAAGATTAAATTTTATTTGTATTTATAAAAATGAATTTATATGTTTATTATCTAAATCTGTACTGCATACATTTTTTATTAACAAAATTAAAATTATGATTGCCCTTTAATTGAAATGCTTTTTTAATTCTCTATAAACACCTTCACCATGAAAACTATTTATCTGCTTATCGGTCTTATTTTTATGTCATTACTTTCCTGCAAAAAAGAAATGCCTGTCTCCAAAAGTATATCGGATGGCATAAGCAATGATGCACAAACAGATGGTCCTGTAAACAAACCTTTGCTTGTTTTAGCATCTACAACCAAATCTCAGTTCATTGCAAATGCAAATGGCAATCAGTATTCAGAATTTACTGTAAACTTTTCTGCTAAAGAAGCTGGTATAACCATTCAATCTCTTACTTTTCTTGCAAATGAAACGGATAGCAATGATGCCTTATCAGTTTCGATAGGTGAGTTTGGTTTTCCCGGATTTTTTAATCCTACAGCTTTTTATGCTCCGGCAAAGGCCAGCACGCACATTGATGGAACAAATATTATTCTGCCTGATGATGGCAGCCCTGTTCCGGTTACTTTCAGGGTAATGTATCGCACCCCTTCATCCGAAACAACTATTCAATCGGGCGATACAGTTTCAATACAAATAAGCGGATTAGAATATACAAATACAACAAGCCCTTATCTGTTATTTGAAAATACTTCATCAAAACCTGCTCCTGAAATTATGATAACAGGTGCAAAACCTGCTCTTGAAATTAGCGCCGGTGCAGAAGTACTGCATAGAGGAATAACAAAGATTTTAACGGTCAAATATTCATCTGTCGGCGGCTCAGTTGGCATCAATAATTTACCATTGGTAATTGATGCAACAGGAACAAATTTTTTGCGAAATCTTATTGTGCGGGATGAAAATAATCATATAGTAAATACCAGCACCATTAATAACGGAAACAAATACACTATTCAATTTCCGGAAGGTTATATACTTAATGGTGAAAGTGCGCATACTTTCTCTATATACGCATCAGTGTATAAAATCAGGAGTCAGGCATCTCTCACAACAAGACTTCAGAAGCGATCAGATTTTTCATGGACTGATGTAGCAGGTGGCAGGACAACAGCCTATACTGATGAAAATGCAACTTATTTTCATAACTATCCAACAACCATTATTACAACGCACAATTAGGTTCCGTTTTAGCATTTGAGCTAAGTTTATACTAATAGCAGCACCTTATTACAAACAAAAGCCGACTCATTATGATTAGCCGGCTTTTATAGCATTATTATAAATTGTTTTATTCCCCTGTTTTCACCAAACCAAGTTTAGCTTCCAAACTTAAAGTGGCATGCGGCACAGCGCGTAATCTTGCTTTATCTATCAGTCTGCCGGTAACGCGGCAAATACCATACGTTTTATTTTCAATTCTGATCAATGCTTTTTCAAGATGATCAATAAATGTGATCTGGCGGCTTGCCATTTGGCTAAGCTGCTCTCTTTCCATACTAATGCTGCCATCTTCCATGGTCATATAGCGGTTTTCACTCTCATCACCACCCATATCATCTTTACGGGTAATTAAGCCTTGCAAATATGCCAATTCCTTTTTTGAAGAATCAAGCTTTTTTTGTATCAATTCTCTGAATTCATTCAACTCATTGTCATTGTAACGCACAAGGGGTTCATTAGGTCTTGCTACCTCCTGTCTTTGCTCCATAGATTTATAAGAAGGATGATAAGGCACACTGGTTTTAGCTGTTATTTTAGGCAGCTTAACCTCCTTCATGGGTTCTTGCTTTTTTACAACTTTTTTTGCAGGGCTTACAGGTTTTTGTTCTTGCTTTTTAGGTTTCACCATAGTTTCTTTTTGTTTTGCAGGTTTATGCACAACAGCAACAGGCTTATGAGCATGCTTTGCCGGTACGGATTTTACCGGTGCTGCAACTTTTTTAATTTTTTTTACTGATTTGCCAACAGCTTTAGATGCTCCCTTTTTTGGAGCAGCGGGTTTACTTTTTGCCTTTGCAACAGGCTTTACTAATTTAACAGCAGTCTTCTTCTTTTTTACCGGAACAGACTTTTTTACTGACTTAGGCATAGCTTTTTTGGACTGTACTGTTTTTTTTGCAGCAGGTTTTGCTATTTTTTTTGCCGGCTTTTTTTGTGGCATAGTTCGTTATTCTTTTTTATTTACGCTCACTTTCAACAGAT
>JBDTLW010000155.1:0-5780 GCA_039934575.1 Parafilimonas sp.
ATGTCTTGGAAAAGAACAAAGAACGCTTTGTTCGTTGGCGATCCCGGTGAATGGGATGACGATATGCTTTGGACAATGGATGTTCGCGAAGCAGATGATAAATTTATTATGTATTATACCGGTTTGCAGCGAAGAGACAGAGGTACCATTTCAAGAATTGGATTTGCTGAATCAGATAATTTACTTGTATGGAAAAAAATAAATAAGCCAGCTTTATTTATTGAACCGCCTGGTATTTATTATGAAAATAAAAAAAACAATCCGAGAAAATGGTTAAGCTTTCGTGATCCATACAGATTTGATTATAACGGTGAAGTTTATTTGCTGGTTTGTGCGCGGCGAAAAGAAGGTGCTTTATCGAGAAGAGGTTGCGTTGGGGTTATTAAAATTACAAAGAATAATGCTGAATTTTTACCGCCATTAATTTATCCTATGGCGTATGACGATATTGAATGCCCTTGTGTATTTGAACTTCACAGCCACTTTTATTTATTGGGTTCTATAAGAGAAGATATTAGAGTGCGCTATTGGTTTGCACCTGAATTTTTTGGAGAATATCATTCTTTTCATTCAGATGTTGTTTTACCAAATGGTAATTACGCAGCACGTACTGTAAAAGATGGTGAGCATTTGCTTGTATTCAATTTTTTTTATACGCAGGGAAGAATTGATTTATTAAGAGTATTGCCGCCACCAAAACAATTTGATACAGATGAAAATGGCAGACTGCTTTTAAAAACCTATTACAAATGGGCGTTGATGGTAACTAAAATAATTGAGCAAAAAGATATAAAAGATGCGGCTTGTTTATTTGCAAATCCAACTGCTTCTTTTGCTATTGAACTTGATAAATGGATTTGTGCATCAAGGAGCGGTTATGAAGTTTTTTATTTTCAAAAACCTTCATCTTCTTTTATTTGGGAAGGCAAAATAAATGTGCAGGGAATGGGAAAGCTTGGTCTTGTTTCAGATATTGATAAAGATGGTAACGGTTATTACATTTCATTTGATGTATCCAATGGTTTGGTAAAAATAAGAGCATGGGGTTATAACCCGGTAAACGACCGGCAGAATTTTATATTTAATGATATTCAATCAAACGTTTTTACAATAAACCCAAACAGAAGTTTTAATTTTAGTTTGCTTCGCTATGGTAATTACATTGAGCTTTCTATTGACGGAATTGTAAAATTAACGCTGATGGATTATATGTATTCAGGCAGCCGCATTGGATTGTATTCGGCATCATCAATTATATCATTGCAGGATTCTGTGATAAAAATTTTACCCGAACCTGAAGAAGAAGAATATGGCAGTCAGGAAGAAACTCAAAAAAACCAGAACATATAAGTTGTTATTGTATTCTATTAGCTGCCTGCGTAAATTATCAATCCAATTCCGAGTATAAAAAATATAAACATGGCAGTTAGTAAAGAGTTGGTTGATTTAGGTGCATGCTTAAATTCTTTCCAAATAAACACACCCCAACATGCCGCCACTAAAGTTGCACCTTGCCCTAAGCCATAAGATATTGCGGGTCCTGCTTTGCCTGCAGCAATTAAGTTGAACGAATTACCAAGTCCCCAAATTAATCCTCCTAAAATTCCAACCAAATGTGTTTTAAAATTGCCTTTAAAATAATCAACATAATTAACTGGTGAACCTGTTATTGGCTTGCGCATTAATATGGTATTGAAAATAAAATTGCTGATAAAAATTCCAACAGAAAAAATAAATACGGCTGTGTATGGAGTCATCTTTCCAATAGCCGGAGATTGAAAATTTTCTAAATCCATTGAGGCAGCAATAAAGCGATAAAAGAATGACATTAAAATGCCCGCAACTACGGAAAGTAAAATACCTTTTTGAACAGTTGGCTTTGCTGTTACATCTGCAATACTTGCCTTTGATGTATGGGCTTTGCCATAAGCAAATGCATTTAATAAAATGGCAACTATTATCAAAGCAACACCAAGAAATAAAAACATGGGGTCACCTTTTTGTGCAACCGCATAATTTAATATAACACCAAGCACCAGCGCAATACCAATACCTATTGGAAACGCTACTGCCATACCTGCTTCAGCAATAGCTGCAGAAAACAAAATATTAGCAGCATTAAAAATTATTCCACCAATAAATGCGCTTATAATGTTCGTAGAATTTACCTGATGCAGATCATTCATAAAGCTTCTTCCTTCGTGTCCAATGCTGCCCAATGTAAATGCTGATATTATTGAGAACACCAAAATTCCAATTACATAATCCCAATAAAATAATTCGAAGCGCCAGGTTTTTTGTGCAAGCTTTTGCGTGTTTGCCCATGAACCCCAACACAACATAGTAATAAAACAAAAGATAATGGCTAAGGAATAATCGTTTATAATAAACATTGCAATTAGTTTAATTGTCTGAACGTGGATTTTGAAAGATTGAATAGATTAACAGATTTTATTAATTCACCTCAATCTTAAATCAGCAAGCTTAAACAATGTTTTAAAAAATTAAATATAGTCAATCAATAAAGCGTACATCTTTATAAAAAATCTATTCAAATTCCAGTTCAGACCTATATGGTGCAGATGCCTGTGCACCTAATCTTGTTACAGAGATTGCTGCTGCATTATTAGCAAATGTTATTGCTTCTTCTAAACTTTTTTCTTCTGATAATGCAACAGCTAAAGCACCATTAAAAACATCTCCGGCTGCTGTTGTATCTGCTGCAATTACTTTTCTTGCTGGTATTAAATTGTATTCATTGTTATAATACAATAAAGCGCCTTCTTCACCCAATGTTATTATTACAGTTTCAATTCCTTTTGCTGATAATATCTTTGCAGCTTGCTTTGCAGAAGCGATATCTTCAATTGTAATACCAGTAAGCATTCCAGCCTCTTTTTCGTTTGGTGTAATTACAGAAACTTTACTTAATAATTCATCTGATAATTTACAAGCCGGCGCAGGATTTAGTATCAATTTTTTCTTATGCTGAAAAGAAGTTTGGGCAATGTATTCTATCGTTTCTAATGGTATTTCTAACTGCACTAAAATTATACTTGCCTGTTCAATTACATTGTTTAAAATTTTTAAATCATCAACCAGTAAATTTCCATTAGCGCCCGAAGCAACGGCAATACAATTTTCCCCTTTTTCATCAACAGTTATCAATGCAATACCGGATGGATTTTTATCATCAATAAAAATATATTCTGTCTTAATATTTTCTTTGTTGAATAATTCAATTGCCTGTTTACCAAAAACATCATTCCCAAGCTTTGCAATAAATGTTACATCACCGCCAAGCCTTGCAGCAGCCACTGCTTGATTAGCGCCTTTACCACCTGCATTCATAAAAAAATCTCCGCCTAAAATAGTTTCACCGGGCGCAGGCAAATGATGCGCCTTAATAACCATGTCTGTGTTTGAGCTTCCTATAACAATAATGCTCATAAAATAAAATTATTACTGTTAAGTTTTGTTACTTAAATGTTCAACTCTTATTACAAATCATTTTTATCAATATCAGCCTGTTTTAAAATTGCATGTAAAGTTCCTGTTGGTAAATCTTTATTATGCATAGGAACCACAATACGCAACTTCTTTTCTTGATTAAAATAAATTTGATGAGATCCTTTGGAACGATCGAATACAAAACCTCTTTGTTCTAATAATTTAATTAATTCTTTAGATGTTAAAGAAGGTGTTTTGCTCATGCAGGCTGGGAGATATCTGGAGTAACAGTAAGTGAATATTCAAGTATATTATTTTCCATTGGAATTTCTTCACCATGTTCTGAAAGGCTTTCTAAATATAATTCAACTGCTTCTTTTGCCATTTCAATTGCATGATCAATATTATCTCCATAAGTTATACAGCCAGGCAATGCCGGAACAATAACAGTGTAACCGCCTTCAGGTTCTTTTTGCAATCTTATTTTATACGTTAATTGTGCCACTTAATAAAGATATTTAGTTTTAATTAAATCAAATTATAAATTCATCTTCTTCATTTCATCAACTGCAAAGTTTGCGGCTCTTGCAGTTAGCGCCATGTATGTTATTGATGGATTTTGACAAGCCGTTGAAGCCATGCATGCACCATCTGTTACAAAAATATTTTTCACATCCCATATTTGATTATGTTCATTCAATATCGAAGTCTTCGGATCTTTTCCCATTCGCGCTGTGCCCATTTCATGTATGCCTAAACCGGGGGATTCATTATCATCATACGCTTCAATATTTTTAAAACCTGCGGCTTCAAGCATTTCACTGCCGCTGCTTAAAATATCTTTCAGCATATTCAGTTCATTGGTTTTGTATTCGCAATCAATTTCAACCTGCGGCATTCCCCATGCATCTTTTTTGTCTTTGCTTAATGAAACTTTATTTTCGTAATAAGGCAAACATTCACCCATTGCTGTCATCCACATATACCAATCACCTGGTTCTGTCATCTGCTCTTTTAACGATGCACCAATGGTATCATCTTTTACATCGCCCGTTCCTCTGTTGCCACCGGCGGCAATGGCAAAACCTCTTATAAAATCTGTTTGTTTATCATCGCCCACATTTCTGTATCGGGGAATATAAATTCCGGTTGGTCTTCTGCCATAATAATAAGAATCCTGGAAACCTTCATACGAACCACCCAAATGCCCGCGATAATTATGATCCATTAAATAACGGCCAAGCACATCATTTGTATTACCTAACCCATTAGGAAATGCATTTGATGTTGAGTTTAATAAAAGCAATGTTGTATTAATAGTACCTGCGTTTAAGAAAATAATTTTTGCATAATAATTAATTACCTCTTTTGTGTTTGTATCAATTACACGCACACCCGTTGCTTTATTTTTTGCTTCATCATATATAATGGAATGCACAACAGAAAAAGGACGGAGCGTTAAATTATTTGTTGCTTTTGCAGCAGGCAACGTTGCACTTACACTGCTGAAATATCCTGCAAACGGACAACCTCTTGCACACAGATCACGATACTGACAAGGTCCTCTCCCATTCAAACCTTTTGAAAGATTTGCTGTGCGTGAAATGATCACATGTCTGTTTGCAAATTTTTTTTCTGTTTGTTCTTTAAAATATTTTTCAATGCAATTCATTTCCATTGGCGGTAAAAATTCTCCATCAGGTAAATGCGGAATACCGTCTTTATTACCGCTGATGCCTACAAATTTTTCAACATAAGAATACCAGGGCGCAATGTCTTTATAGCGAATAGGCCAGTCAGTACCAACGCCTTGTTTTGCATTGGCTTCAAAGTCAAGATCGCTCCACCGTTGCGTCCATCTTGCCCACATTAAACTCTTGCCGCCAACCTGGTAACCGCGTATCCAGTCAAACGGTTTTGTTTGTATGTACGGATGTTCATTATCCTTTACAAAAAAATGCTGCGTTGCTTCTGTAAACTGATAGCACTTGCTTACAACAGGATTTTCTTCTTTCATTTTTTCGGTAAGCGCATCATGATGCGGAAGTTCCCATGGCGCCAATGTTGCGGTTGTGTAATCTTTTATATGCTCCACATTTCTGCCGCGCTCAAGCACTAAAGTTTTCAAACCTTTTTCACATAATTCTTTTGCTGCCCAGCCACCTGTCATGCCGCTGCCAATAACAATTGCATCAAACGTATTTTGCTCAATGCCTTTTAAATTTATATTTGGTAAACTATCATTTGGTGAACCCATATCATTCTAAATTAAAATTTTTGTTTTAAATCCGGTATCGTAATTTTTATAGCAGTGCCTTCATCTTTTACTG
>JBDTLW010000156.1:0-5772 GCA_039934575.1 Parafilimonas sp.
CCTTTATTATTAAGTAAACCGCTAGGTTTATAGGTTATTTGAGAAGCAGCTATGCTATAACCTGCAAAAATGTAATAATTAACTTTTGGATTTCCTCTGTAGGAACTCAACGTATTCAAAGATGCTATCAAATCAAGATTTAGCATGTGAGTTGTATTACCACTAAATGGTATGTAAGGACCAGTCTTTGGATAGTGAGGAATTTTTTGTGTACTTCCCAGGTATCCCGCACGTACAGAAAATACATGGCTCAATGCAAATCTTGCAGATATACCACCTGCAACACCACCGGTATAGCCATTAAAAAAAGGTCTGTCACCAATAATAATTGCATTGCCACCATTTAAAGTTAGTTCCCACATACCGCGTGGCTTGGCAGGGTAAGGTGTTTGATAGTTCGTGAATTCATTGTATTGGGGCATGTTCTTCGTTGACACCTTTGAAGAATCATAAACCCAATTTGCATCTGTACCAGATGTTGACGTTGGCATTGTGTTGTCCTGCGCATATGATGCAGTTTGCATTAGTCCCGCAAGGGCTAAGAGCAATTTCAGTTTTTTGCTTACCATAGGTAATTTTTTTTTAATTGTTTAATGTTTCCCTTAATAAATACATCTACAAAAGTATATATAGATAATGAAATACCAAATTTTTACTATTTATTTTCTTTTGATAAAACCGCTTTTATGACAAAAACCTTATTCAATATGCTGCTTTTCACCTGCCAATTACTTTTCACATATCTTGCAACAGATTGAAATTTTAATGAAGAAAGCAATACAATTAATAGACCAAGATTTAACAGAGTTTGAAAATTACTTTAGTAATTCAGTAAAAAGTAATGCTCCTTTGCTTGACAGAATTATGCAATACATAGTAAAAAGAAAGGGAAAGCAAATGCGGCCCATGTTTGTTTTACTTAGTGCAAAACTTGGAGGAGAAATTACCACATCTACATATAGAGCAGCTTCTCTTGTTGAATTGCTGCACACAGCAACACTTGTGCATGATGATGTAGTAGATGAATCATTGGAGAGAAGAGGCTTTTTTTCTGTTAACGCTTTGTGGAAAAATAAAATCGCTGTTTTAGTGGGCGATTACCTTTTATCTAAAGGTTTATTGCTCTCATTAAATAACCAGGATTATAAGGTATTGCAAATACTTTCTGAAGCGGTGAAGCTCATGAGTGAAGGAGAATTATTACAAATTGAAAAAGCGCGTAATCTTAATATAGATGAAAATATATATTATAACATAATAAAAGGGAAAACAGCCTCTTTATTGTCTTCTGCGTGCGGTGCAGGAGCTTGTACAACCTTCACTGATGAAATTTATATAGAAAAAATGCAACAGTTTGGTGAAAAAGTTGGTATGGCTTTTCAAATAAAGGATGATCTTTTTGATTATAGCGTAAAAAGCATAGGTAAACCTACCGGTATGGACATTAAAGAAAAAAAATTAACCTTACCCATAATTTATACGCTTGCACATTGCGAAAAAGATTTGAAAAAAAGAATTATCTACATTATTAAAAATGAGAACCGGAATAAAGAAAAGGTAAAGTTTGTTACAGATGCAGTAAAAGAAACCGGAGGTATTGATTATGCTGCCGCAAAAATGTTATCTTTCAGAGATGAGGCACTTCAGTTACTTCATGAGTTTGAAAGTTCTGAAACACGCGATGCCCTTGAAGATCTGGTTCGCTATACAACAGACAGAGAATATTGATGCAGAAACGATGGAAAATATTATCAGCAGATGAAGAAAAGGTTTTACAATTGCAGCAAAGCCTGCATATAAACAAAATACTTTGCAGCATCCTGGTACAAAGAGATATTAATACATATAATAAGGCCCGCCAGTTTTTTCGCCCCGAGCTTTCGCAACTTCATGATCCCTGGCTGATGAAGGATATGCTTAAAGCAGTCAACCGCATTATATCAGCATTACATAATAATGAAAAAATTTTGGTATTTGGCGATTATGACGTTGATGGAACCACATCCGTTGCGTGTATGTACCAGTTTCTAAAGTCAATTTACAATGATGTTGCTTTTTATATCCCCCATCGCTATCGTGAAGGTTATGGTATTTCAAAAGCAGGAATTGATTTTGCGCATGAAAACAATTTCACGCTGATCATTTCTCTTGATTGTGGTATTAAATCATCAAACCTGGTTGCATACGCCAAACAACTCTGCATTGATTTTATTATTTGCGATCATCATTTGCCCGATGATGAAATTCCGGATGCTATAGCTGTGCTTGATCCAAAACAAAAAGATTGCAATTATCCGTATAAAGAATTATGCGGTTGCGGTGTTGGTTTTAAATTAATGCAGGCTTTGAGTGAGGAATTAAAACTGCCTGCCGATTCATATTTAAAATATGTTGATCTTGTAGCCGTGGCTATAGCTGCAGACATTGTTCCGATTGATGACGAAAATCGTGTACTTACATTTTATGGATTAAAAAAGGTAAATGAAAATCCTGCTGTTAGCCTTAAAGCTTTGCTTAACCTGGCTGGTATGCAAAAGCAAATTCATGTCAATAGCCTTGTCTTTATTGTGGCGCCACGTATAAATGCTGCAGGAAGAATGGATGATGCAAAAAAGGCCGTTCAATTATTTATTGAAGAAGATTATAATAAAGCTATAGAACTTGCAGGCATATTGCACAATGACAATACAGAAAGAAAAGAAGCTGACAGCAGCATTACTGAAGAAGCTTTGCTGCTTATTGAAAATGATACAATATTAAAAGCAAGAAAAACAACAGTTGTTTATAAAGCGCATTGGCATAAAGGTGTGGTGGGTATTGTTGCATCAAGGCTTATTGAAAATTATTATCGCCCAACAGTTGTATTAACAAAAAGCGGAGATGTAATTGCAGGCAGCGCACGCAGTGTGCCCGGTTTTAATTTGTACGAAGCCATACATGCATGCCGTGAACATTTGCTTGGTTATGGAGGTCATTTTGCTGCTGCGGGTTTAAGTATGCATGAAGATAAACTACCGGATTTTATTAACAGCTTCGAGAAGATTGTAGCAGAAACAATTCATGAAGATTTGCTTACACCCGAAATTATTATTGATGCTGAACTTTCTTTTAAAGAAATAAATTTTGCTTTCTTAAATATTCTTGACCAAATGGAGCCATTCGGACCCGGCAATATGCGCCCGGTTTTTATTTCACGCAATGTAAAAGATACAGGCTATTCAAAAATGCTGAAAGAACAGCATATTCGTTTTGTGCTGCAGCAGGAAGATAAAACTATGAATGGAATTGGATTTAATATGGCAGATAAATTTTATTTATTTGAAACCAATAAACCCGTTGATGTTGTTTACACACTTGATATTAATGAATGGAATGGTGAACGGATGATACAGCTTAAGGTTATAGATTTTAAACTATCAGAAAACGATAATTAAACAACCCGATATGGTATATATAGCTGTTCTTATAATACCATTTGATTATTTTTGTACCAATGAAAATTGTTCATGTAACTGAAGCTTTTGAAGGCGGTGTAATTGAATTCTTACGATGTCTTACAAACAGCACGCCTGATATAGAGCACACAATAATTTATGGCAGGCATCATTTTTTTGAGAAGGCATACACATCATTTCCTTCCACGGTAAAATTTATTCCTTGGCCTGAAGTAAATACTAAAATATCTCCGAGAAAAGATATAAAGGCATTACAACATCTTATTAAAATTTTAAAAGCACAAAAACCCATTGATGTCATACATCTGCATTCTGCCAAAGCCGGTATCTTAGGCAGAATTGCAGCAAGAAGAATTGGGCAGAAAAAAGTAATTTATGCACCGCATGGCGCCACTTTTTTGCGTAAAGATGTTTCGCGTTTTGCACGCACAGCCTTTGCTACAATTGAAAAAGCAGTAAGTATATTTCCGGCAAAAGTAATTGGCGTTTCAAAATCTGAAGCTGATGCTTACAGGCGCATTGGTATTAAAGCCAATCATGTAAACAATGGAAAATTTTTTCCTGCATTGCCGGAAAAAAAATATAATGAGGATACTTTTATTATTGTAACAACCGGACGTGCAATGCGGCAAAAAAACCCCGCTCTATTTAACCAGATCGCTTCAGCTTTTACAGATAATAAACACGTGCAGTTTATATGGATTGGCGATGGTAATGAACGCGACCTGCTTACATCACCCAATATAAAAATAACCGGCTGGGTTCAGCGTGATGAAGTTGAACGCTTGCTGCAAACTGCTGACCTGTATATTTCAACTGCTTTGTGGGAAGGGTTATCCTATGCCGTGCTTGAAGCCATGAGTACGCATCTTCCTTTATTACTTTCTCATTGCCCCGGCAACAACGATCTTGTTGAAGATGGCATCAATGGTTTTTTATATAACTATCCTGCACAAGCCACAGATTTTATCAATCAATACCTGAACAACCGCGAACTTTTGCGCGCTCATGGCGATGCTTCTTTTAATATGCTGCAAACAAATTTCAGTGTTGAACAAATGGCGCAGGGATATCGCGAGGTTTATAGTTCAATGTAAATTTTGGCTATAAGCTAAATGCTTTGAGCCACGAGTTTGCTTTATCTCAAAGCCATCAGCTCATTGCTCGCAGCTTTCTTATTATTTGTATCTGTTTAACATCTTCAACGTATCATTAATAATTTCATCAACGTTTTAAGCATTCTTATTCAACAACTTTTCATGAGAACAATTTGCTTATCAATTCTGCTTATAATATTTTTTATAAATGATGCGCATGCACAAGCGCCGTATAATCGTGCGATTGGTGTAAAAGTTCCCGGCGGTTTATCACTCACTTACAAAAAATTTGTGAGTGATACGCGAAATATTGAAGCACAGTTTACTGCCTGGCATCAGGGTTTTCGCGTTGCAGGTTTATATGAATTTAATTTTTATGCTTTTGATAAAGTGCCTGAGCTTTCCTGGTTTGTTGGCCCCGGTGCGCATATAGGTTTTTGGAAATCATCATATCAGAAAACATATAACTCAAAAGCTGATGTTGGGATAGATGGCATAATAGGTCTTGATTATAAATTTAAAAATATTCCAATCAATGCAAGCGTTGATTGGGAACCTGCTGTTACATTAATTGGCTCTGCTGGTTTCACGCCGGTATTTGGAGGCATTGCTGTACGATATACTTTTTAATAAGCACTCAATCAAAAAAAATCAATATGCAAAAACTTATTATTGTTTTAAGTTTTGTTTTTATTGCTGCCTCATTATCTGCTCAAAAAGCTGATGTCAATTCAGATTATAAAACCGCTGTTGGAATAAAATATTATCCAGCCGCCATAACAGTAAAAAGTTTTATCAAACAAAATACTGCTATAGAAGGACTGGCTTCTTTCTGGAATTATGGCACACGCTTTACCGCGCTGTATGAAATTTATCATGATATAAATGATATTGATGGATTGAAATGGTATGTTGGTCCGGGCGCGCATCTGGGTTTTTGGAATAACAAATGGAAAGATGAATATCCAACACGTGACGGTGGCGTGCAGTTTGGTGTGGATGGTATAATTGGGCTTGACTATAAAATAAAGAATGCGCCTGTTGATGTTAGTTTAGACTGGCAGCCATCTTTTACTTTTATCGGCTACAATTATTTTGAAGGCGGCTGGGGCGGAATTGGAATACGGTATGCGTTTTAGAATTAAAAACTTTCTGTATAAAGACACCATACTTCGCTATGGCTGGTGGTACTCTCCTTGTACTCTCCTTGTACTCTCCTT
>JBDTLW010000157.1:0-5752 GCA_039934575.1 Parafilimonas sp.
CATGGTGAGGTGTGAATGTGCAACTGTAAAATCAGTAAAATGCCAATATAAATTAGAAGAGCGAAACGCTTCAGCCGTGCCCTGCATGGAGCCTGTGAAATAAAATATAATACCTGTTAAAAAGAAAGGTAAGGTATAGCTGCCTGCAAGTTTGTACCATGCACCTTTAAAAGTCATCAGGAAGTTTGTAGTGCCTGCTACAACCGGAATTATCATACCCACACTACCGGCAATTGCAACTGTTTGCAGCCACCAGGGAATAGCACTGAATACGAAATGATGGGTACCAATCAGGGTATAAAATAATATCTGCGTCCAAAAAGCCAGTATGCCTAAGCTGTAAGAATAAATAGGTTTGTTTAATTGCTGTGGCAACATATAATAAACTATACCCAATGTAAAAAACATGAACCACATACCCACACCCTGGTGCATATAATATCCCTGTACAATGGTATTGGCAAGCCCATCATCCCACAACGGCACATACGCTACAATTGAAATTACTATCACAAATATTATCGCAGCAACCATGTACCAGTTAGAAATATAAATTTCTTTAGTTTTTCTTTTTGCAATGGTTTGCAGAAAGTTTATTAATGTCAGCACTATTCCAATTGCAAAAAGCAACATCACAGGCCAGGTATATTCACGGTATTCACCACCAGAGTTATTTATACCCGCCATTAAACAAGCCGTTCCTGCAATAACCGCAGCATTAATAAAAAAAAGTGCATACCAGCCTTTTTTAAGACTTGCAAGTGGCGTATTACTAACGGTAGGTACAATGTAATAACCGAGTGATAACATTGCGAGTGATGCCCAACCCCAAAAAACCATATTGGTATGTACAGGTCTCAGGCGGCCAAAGCTTAACCAGCTTATGTGGTCAACATCAGGAGCGGCAAATTTAATACCCATGTACTCGCCTACTGTTGTACCAATCAGCAGCCATAAAGTTGCACATCCTATATACCAAAGAATAAGCTTAGATAATTTCGGGTCTATATTAGGCCTTTTTAAAGCCTTCTTTTTAATAGCAAAAACAGGCAGACTTTGATTGGTGTTGATATTAATTAAGCCTTTACTGTCTTCTGGTTTAAGATCGCCGGTAAGTTCAGTATTGCTTAGTTTGTAATCTAATGCTGCCTTTCTTTTCAGTATCGTATTTTCTATTTGATCTTCTGGCAGAGATTTGAGATAATTCGCTAAGCTTTCGGCTTCCTCAATATTACTTTTGCGATCGTTTTGCCTTAAAATATTTTTAACCTTAACTATCATTAAAATAATACCTGCAAGTATTGGTATAAGAATTAAAATAATAGTTATAATAACCCCTGTATCACTAAAAATGGAACTGGTATCCGTTTTTACTGATTGTGCAAATAAGCTTTGACCACAAAAAGAAAAAAACAACAGCAGTAAACTCACAGGTAGTTTTGAATTGCCAATATTATGCTGAGGTCTATCAGGTTTTTTTGCTGTGTTATTTCTATATTGAAGAAATTCTTCTATCTGTTTACCATCCATGTTGCTGATATATTGATTTAGACGTTCTTTATCAATTTGCTTTTTCTTTCTTTTAGCAGTAATGGATAATTGTGAAGTTTTAATTTTTAAAAACCATGTTGCTGCAAAAACTAATATCACCATAAAAAATAAAATAATCATATCCAGTTCTGTATTTGGGGCTGATTGGTTTACTGTATTTTCCGCTTGCGCCTGTAATGATGAATGAATAAAGCTTACCGCAACGGATGCTATTATAAATTTTAGAGTTATCCGTGAACACATATTAAAACGTATTATGATCTTTTTGTCTTTTATTATTTTAAAAGATTATTTGGTCTGAAGTACAGTTGCTATTTTTTCTAAATGCTCAGTAAATTCTCCCTTTACTCCATTGTTCAGCATGCATAAATATTCTTTATTACTTTTTAAAATTCAATATGCATTGGCAAAGTTTAATTTCATAGCAGGTTTTAAACCTTGCTGACCTTTAATTGAATTTTATTCTATCTGATTTTTGCATCGCAAAGCTATCAAATTATTTTAATAAAAGATGCTTTTATCATCTATCTGCAGAGCAGTTTACTTATAATAGATCAATCAGGAAAAATTCCACCCATCCCTGCATACTATAACATAGTTGTTGGACAAACATATTCTGTAAGCCTAAATTTATTACTGTCTTTAATTGCTTCAAAACCACCTTTTATATCAACCAGATTATTATATCCTCTTGCACGAAGTATAGATGTAAAAATCATAGAACGATATCCGCCGGCACAATAAACAAAATAGGTTTTGTTTTTATCAATTTGCGCCAGGCTATCATTAATAAAATCAAGCGGTACATTTTCTGCATCAATAATATGCTCGCTATCGTATTCACTTTTCTTACGCACATCAAGCACATTTACTTTTTTTTGTTTCATGATATCAGTTAATACATCTGCAGAAATGCTGGTTATATTGTCTGCCTCTTTACCTGTATTTCTCCATGCATCAAAACCGCCCTTTAAAAAACCAATCGTATTATCATAACCCACACGTGCAAGCCTCGTTATTACTTCCCCTTCTTTATCATCATCAGTTACTAAAAGTATTGGTTGTTTTATATCAGGAATTAAAGTACCTACCCACGGCGCAAAATTTCCTTCAACACCGATATTAATTGAATTTGGAATAAACCCTTTTGCAAATACTTGTGCATCTCTCGTATCAAGAATTAAGGCATTAGTTTCATTGGCTGCTGCTTCAAATGCTTCAGGGCTTAATGCATGTTCACCACGCTCAAGCACTTTATCAATGCTTTCATAACCATGAATATTCATCATTACATTTAAAGGAAAATAAGCAGGCGGAGCCACCAACCCTGTTGTTACTTCTTTTATAAATTGTTCTTTACTTATATCGCGTAACGCATAATTTGTTTTTTTCTGATGACCTAAAGTATCTGTTGTTTCTTTACTCATATTTTTACCGCATGCGCTGCCGGCACCATGTGCAGGGTAAACAATTATATCATCATCCAAAGGCAAAATTTTATTATGCAATGACTCATATAGATAACCGGCAAGCATATCCTGCGTGAGTTCTGCGTTTACTTTTTGCGCAAGATCAGGGCGGCCAACATCGCCAATAAACAAAGTATCTCCGGAAAATAAAGCAATATTTTTGCCTTCTTCATTCTTCAATAAATAACAAGAGCTTTCCATAGTGTGCCCGGGCGTGTGCAATACTTTAAAAATAAGTTTGCCTATTTTAAATTCTTGCCCGTCTTCAGCAATAATAGCTTTAAAATCCGGCGCTGCCGTTGGGCCGTACACAATTGATGCGCCCGTTTTCCGGCTTAAGTCTAAATGACCACTTACAAAGTCAGCGTGAAAATGCGTTTCAAAAACATATTTAATTTTTGCGTTGTTATTCTTTGCTTTTTCAATGTAAGGTTCCACTTCTCGCAGCGGGTCAATTACGGCAGCCTCTCCTTCACTTTCAATATAATAAGCGCCCTGTGCAAGGCAGCCTGTATAAATTTGTTCTATGATCATAACGTATAATTTTAATAATGCAAATCAGAAATCAGCAATGGTTTTTATAATTGCAAAATCATTACAAAATAATTAAGGAGCAAAGTTCAAAATTCTGTCTGCACATTTTGATGATATAAATCATGCAACTTTATAATCACAATCAGCTTATCTGAATAATATATCGCAGAGTTTTATTTTCCATAAATAATGAAGCTTATTAATCTGAAAGCGGTTATGCTGCTGCAATTATTATGAGCATGCTTGCGCTGTTCATTTTATTATTATTAATATGGTATTTGAATATTGTGCAACCGGTAATTAACGCTGACATATAATAATATCATACTCAAATCTTACGTCTATATTAATTAGCTGCAGAAGCTTTTTAAAACATTTAATATACTACTATGCGTGTAACTGAATGCTTAAACGGCTGCTTTGTTTTTGGTATATAAAAATGCAAGATGCTGTTTTTGTATTCTGCCACTGTAAGTTCTGTGTCTGCATCAGCAGGTAAAATAACGGAGCATTGAAAGTTGCCGGCTTTGTGCAGCGCATGTTTATTTTGAGTTGCGGAAATAAGAAGAAAATTAGCGTCAGCAAGTACAATAAATTCTTCTCTTTCCAAGCAAGGCATATATACTTCTACTTCCACTTTATAAGCATCAGCCTGCTCTTTTGTTTTTACATAATAGAGCTTACTGCTGTGCATATTTGAAGATATTAACTTCTTTATTGTTTCTTCTTCTTTGTGTGAGGGCACAAACTTTCCAGGATAAACTGAACAAACAGGCTCGATAGTATAAGTATTCATAAGAGGGGTTTTTAAAATAATAAGCGGTTAAGATAACTTCTTTTATTCCCTTATTTACTGATATTGATAAGGAAAAATAATGACAAGAATCATGTTTCATAAATCAGTGCTGCTGTATGATTTGTGTTATCCTTAAAAGTTAGCCGGATAAATATCTTTACCCGCAAATTTTAAAAGCTATATTGTTATGGTAAAGACAGACCCTGATTTTTGAAGAAATAAAAACTATTGTTGGCAAATTTGATATTTCTAAATGAGGTATGTGCATATATTATTGCATAGCAATCTTGAAAAAGTATAAAATAATAATCTCGTCCATTTAATCCGTCATCACTTTACTATGATGATTGTCATTATTGTTTGTGATGCTAATCATCATTACAATTAAAACATTCATTTTATTTCGGGTAACAGTGTACTGTTATTTGCAGGCACAAATTTTCAGCTATTAATAAACAACGATGCAAGTCTTTTTTTCAATTTTCTGGTGGATATATTTTTGTATATTTTTTTCAGGCTATCCATTGGTATTTACTCTCTTTTATCTTCTCGCAAAAAATAAAAAATTACATCTTTTAATACATGAAAAAGTTCTTCCGCTGCTGCCATTAACCTATGCATTTGTTGGCTCTTGTTTTTGGCTGTTAATTTTATATGCCCGCAAAATAGATTTTGTTGCTGAAAGAATAATTACTGCAGCGCCCTCTTCCATAGTAATATTATACAGCATAGCAGCTTTATTATTCTGGCTGCCTGTTTTGAGAGCAAAAATCAACCTGAGCTTTTTTCATAGTTTACCGCTTTTCCTGCTTCCCTTTTTTAATATGCTTTTAAGACTATACAAGCATAAAATAGTAGATCATGATTATATAGTTAATCTGTTTCGCATTTACACAGCAGGGTTTGGTATTTATATAATTGCCATACTATTTTTGTTGCTGGTTAAATGGCTGCTGAAGTATGTGATTTTCAGGAAAGCTTCTCAAAAGAAATAATCATAAATCTGTACACGGCAATCAAAATAGTTAGTCTAAAATTTCAGCAAAAAATATCTGCTGCAATACAAAAACAATTGCCTGAAAGCAGGTGCAAATACTGTTTTAATATTTGGTTCATTATTAAATATCTTCTGCTTACATGCATGAGATTTTCAACTTGTATGCATTTAAAGAAACCAAAATGTTTTGCATAAAATTATACAATAGATGATTTTTGTAATTGCTGTCCAAAACACTTTATTTCAGGTAAGCCTGTTAACAGCCAGGTTTCTGAAATTATCATCTGAAACCCGCCGGATCATTTTCAAAAAATCTCAATAAAAAATGTAATTGAGCGCAATAAAAACACATAAAAAAACTGCTGCCGGTATGTGGGTACTTAACCAGCAGCAGTATATAAATAC
>JBDTLW010000158.1:0-5731 GCA_039934575.1 Parafilimonas sp.
TCATTCAGGTTCTCCGATATTTCCTGGTAATATTTATCACGCCCATCCTGCATATCTTTTGCTGAACGCAGATCGCTTTCTGTATAATTCATTTGCAGCAATGTTGCCTGTAGTGAATCGAGTTTTTTATAAAGCTGGCTCATTTGTTCTGTGCCGGCACTGTTATTATTTTTTATTTCTTTATATAAACTTAAATACTGGTTCAGGTAAGTATTATCATTTGCACTGCCAATAATTATTTCAGGCATGTCATTAAGATCTCTTGGTATAGCAACATAACCAGCGGTGGGATATAGAATAGTATAATCGCTTTGCTGCAAAGCAATCTTTACATGTGTTGTATTATTAGGCAGACCGATAACCAAAATACCGGCATCATTGGTAACTGCAGGGTTACTGTTAACCAACACTGTAATATTTTTCATCAGCCCTTTTTTGTTATGTATCACTTTGGCTTTAAACGCAAAACTGTTCTGCGCGGAAACATTCCGGCAGTAAATACATACAATAAGGAAGAATAAATATTTCAGCGGTTTCATAATGAATCAAGAAATACAGATAATGATGTTGCAGAAGAAAGCGTTACAAGATTATCATATTTTATTTCGTTGTGAACATACACTCTTAGCGTTACTTCTGCACCATCTTTAAACGGCAGGGCAGCCGTAAAATTTCCATATTCATCTGATGTGGTTTTAACACGCCCGTCAGCAAAAACAAGTACAGCATCTTTTATAATCCTGCCTTTTTTATCTTTCACCAAACCATGAACGGTGACTGAATCAGCGATCTTTGTGAGATAAATATCTGCCGCCTCATTTACCGGAACTATAAGTGTTTCTTTTTTTGCAGTATATCCTTCGGCACTTGCTATAATACTAACTTGTTTGCCTTTATATTCATCTGGTATCTCACTAAAAACCGCCTGTCCATCGCTGATGTTTTTTACCCAGTGTGCTGTACCAAAAAACACATCTGCATTTCCGGTGTTAATTACTTTTGTAGTATCTGTGGCAGAAAAAACATTTATTGTAAACCCAAAAGATTTTTCCTGTGGTCTGAACTTGTACCCCAGCCCAACAACAAGCAATAAAACTACAACGGGGCCACCAAGTTCAATTGTGCCGCCATACATTTTACCGGTGTATTTTGCATGAGAATGTAAAGCACCAAATAAGAATGCCGCTGATGCAAGCGCCATCGGTATCAACAGAAAAAAGTAAGACGAGCCGCTGATAAAATTCAGTTTATCGCTATACAATCCAAACAGCACTGCTGTAATAAGAAATACTGCAAACCCGGCAAGTGAAATAAATACCCAGGCCAATGATGAGGTTTTGCGCGCTGATGTTTCTTTCATAAGCTTGCTTTCTACATAAAATTACTTAAAGCATATCAAATTCAGGTTTTGTTTGAAGGATGTGCAAATAATTTTTTACGTAATCCTGCCCATTGTGTTATTAATCAAAATTTGCAGAAGTTTTATCTCTTTAAAACGGTGATCTTAATAGGTTGTTTGGTGAACGACCAGAATCGCTTGCAATTGGTCAGCCCAAATAAGAATGCCTCTAAGCCATTTAGATTTTATATTTTTTTATTTCTGCACGACTTAAAAGTCGTGGCAAATAATTTCTTCCGTAGAGAAAGAAATGTTGCCTGGCTATGAAAATAAAAATTGCAGATAACACTTTTATATAAAATTGATTGTACAGGAATTATTTTTTCAACAAATACCAAACCTTTGTGTTTATTAAGTACAATTATTGTTTCAGTAACGCGTAAAAAATATTTGCATGAACAATCTAAAAACAATTACAATAGCAGGTAAGAGCAAACATCCTTTAAAGGTAAATCGTTTGGGTTATGGCACAATGCGGCTCACCGGTGAAGGCATTTATGGCGAGCCTCCGAGAAGAGATGAAGCGCTTGAAATATTAAGACAAACTGCTAAGCATGGTATCAACTTTTTAGATACCGCAGATTATTATGGTGAAGATGTAACCAACCGTTTAATTGCAGAAGCTTTGTATCCATACAACGATGATCTGGTAATTTGTACAAAAGTTGGCGGTGCACGTAAGCCGGATAAAAGCTGGGTGCCTTTTAATAAACCAGAGCAACTACGCAGCAGTATTGAAAATAATTTGCGCACGCTGAAGCTTGATCAAATAACCTTAGTGCATTTCAGGGTAATGCATGGTGATGCAGGTTTTGAAGCATCGCTGGAAGCTATGTTTACGATGCAGCAGGAAGGAAAAATTTTGCATGTGGGTGTAAGCAATGTAAATGCAGAAGAACTGGAAAAGGCGATTAGCATGGGCGCTATTGCTACGGTTGAAAATATGTATGGTCACGCACAACGCCATGGCATGAAAGCGCCGCATGGCGAAACCCGCGGTGCAGAAGATATATTGCATATATGCGAAGCAAATGAAATTCCGCTGCTTCCATTTTTTTCCATACTTACTGCCAAGTCAAAAAAAGATAAACGGATAGCAGAGATTGCAAATAAATACAATGCTACAGAAGCACAGATAAATATTGCATGGCTGCTGCATCGTTCGCCATGGATGTTACCGATTCCAGGCACATCTTCTTTAAAGCATTTTGAAGAAAATGTAGCCGCAGTAAATATTAATCTTACAAAAGAAGACATGGAGTATCTTGATTAAATATTCTGCATTTTAAAATTCATATTTTGCAAACCATCACAATTTAAAAATATTATCTGCGGGAGTTGCATCCATAAAAATTCCGCCATCAATTTTTACTGATTGAAGTGCATCTTTATTATCTATTAAAACATCAGTTTTCCCCTGGTTTGTTTTCCACACTGCCGGTGTAAAATGCTGTATTTTTTCTTTGCCATCTTTTGTTGTTAATACTACATCAAAGGGAACAGCAAAGCCACCAACATTTTTAATGCTGATTGTTGTTTTATTATTTTTTGATTGAACATTATCAATCTTTAAATCAATATAATTATTGCTGAAGAACCAGTTATTCCAAAACCAGTTCAGGTTTTGTTTTGCACCTGTATTGATAGAATAAAAATAATCCCAGGGAATTGGATGTTTGCCATTCCAGTTATTCATGTAATTGTGCAATGCAGCTTTAAAAAGATCATCACCCAACAGATCTTTTAAAGCGAGATAAGATAAAGAGGCTTTGCCATAAGAATTATTTCCATAACCTGCACCGCTCACTTGTGTTGACATAGTAATAATAGGCTGGTCTTCTTCCGTTGAAGGATCATTGATATATCTTCTTACCCTGAAATTTTTAAACACAGAATCAGCGGTTGCTTTTCCCACTTCATCAATACCAATTAAATATTCAAAAGTGGTTGCCCAGCCTTCATCCATATATGCATAGCGTGTTTCATTAATGCCCATATAAAAAGGGAAATAAGTATGCGCCATTTCATGGTCTTGCAGCATTTGCGCAAAAGCCATATTCTTCACATGCGAATCATTCACCATCATCGGATATTCCATATCGGCAAAACCCTGGAATGCGGTCATCTTTACAAACGGATATGGAACGCCCGGATATTGTGTGGAGAAAAACTTCAATGCATTCTTGCCCCATTCCACTGAATGATAAAAATCTTCTGAAGTACTATTGTATGCAGCCTGCATGCTTGCACGGCGGTTTGTTTTTGCATCAACAATTATGCTGCCGGCATCCCACACGTAATGATTGCTTACTGCAAAACATACATCAGTGATATGATCCGCTTTAAACTTCCATGTATTCCAATCATTCTGTTGCGTGATATTGTGTTGCTGCATATCATCTGACGTTGCAATATGTATCACATCGTCTGATGTATAAGAATCTTTCAAACGCTGTGCTGATGCGGGTTGCAGCACATCATCCGGATTTAAAAGATCGCCTGTTGCCCACACTACAAAATTCTTTGGCGCTGAAACAGATAATGTATAATCGTTGAAATCATTATAAAATTCCTGGCGGTCAGAATGCGGGATCATATCCCATCCATTATAATCATCATACACAGAAACACGCGGATAAGAATACGCGCAATAAAAAGACGTTGAATCAATCTGACCTTCTCTCCCGCTTTCTTTTGATAAAGGATAATCCCATTCAATTTCAAGCGTTGCAGTTGAATGCGGCATCATTAATGATTTTAATCTCACAGCATTCACAGTGCTCCATCCATCGCTGTTTATATCATATACAACACCATCAATTTTAAAAGAAGAAATATGCAAACCCGAATCAAGAAAATCTTTACTGTAAAAACCAGAACGCGGCGCCTGTGGTTTATGAATATTATTTACAAACCGAATCGCAATCATTTTTAAAGTATCAGAACTATTGTTTGAGTACACAATTTTTTCTGAGCCTGAAATAGATTTTGTATCCGGGTGAATCATTTCCTGAATATCATACACGCCTTTGTTTTGCCAATAATTTGCTCCGGGTGCGCCTGTTAAAGAACGCGTATCTTTTTTATATGCATTTTTAATATTCCGCGGCATATATAAATCCTGCGCATAAATAAAACTTTGTACAACTAATAATGAAATGATTAAAGAAAATAATTGCTTCATGGTTTACTTTATTTAGCTTAATAAGCTGTTTAAATTTGTTATTAATAAAGTTACTCAAGGTCGTCATTTCGATCCCGCCGGTGATGGCGGGAGAGAAATCTCCACCCCCCATTTGAGGGTTATTATTTTCGAGAGATGCCTCCTATCGTCGGCATGACGTTTCAGTTTTTTATCTTGTTAACTTTATTTTACATTTTAAAAAATTTATAAAAATGAATTCACGTTTCACGACAGATATTCCTTCACACTTTTTTGAATGATCTTTTTTACAGAACTCCATGTTTGATCTTTCAGGCTTACAGGATCTTCACTTTCTTCTGCATCATCAAAATAAGTGATTGCTTGGGGTATAGTTATTAAAAGATTTTGAGCAGGATATTTCTGTTTATGAAAAGTAATTAATTCTTTCAATTTATAGTGCAACAGTAATTGCGCTAAATCCCAGAAATCTTTTTTCTTACCCCTGCCTAAAATTGCGTTTATTTTCATTGCAGCAATATCAGGCGAGCTGTACAACCTAATACCATCAATGGTTTCAGGCGGCCGTATTGTTGGATGCGGATAGTGTACAATATCTGTTTTTATTCCATCTATAAAACAAAAGATACCCCATTTAGGTCGCTTGCTTTCCAACTCAAGTTTATGTGTAAATTCTTTTAGCAGCGCATCAACCAGGGCTGCGGTATCATAATCTTCATAAGAAAAAAAATCTAAATCAACAGACATTCTATGTCCGTATCTTAACGCCAAACCTGTACCTCCAACAAGACAAAAAGTATCAAACTCTTTTAAATTCATTATCCGCTTTAATATGGATAAAGCGTCGGGTTTGATTGCCTGAGTTTGTAGCATAAAAAATCGCTGATTGGTTTATCAATTACTGCAGCAGCAAGATGTAACCTTCTTTCAGGAAGAAATTTTGCAGTGAGAAGTACTTCGGTAATTTTCTCATCACCATAATATCTTCTGCATTGCCGTATATCGTCCACATCGCCGCGCTCAAAAACGCGTTCAATTATAAATCTTGCGCGTTTATCATAATCGAGTGTATCAAAATTTACATCCCAAAAAATGCGGCGATCAAAAACAGGTGTATGTTTTGCTTCATCCATATTGTAAAATTACAATTTACAAGATTGCTATATGAA
>JBDTLW010000159.1:0-5697 GCA_039934575.1 Parafilimonas sp.
TCATCGTGCGCCGCTCGGTACACATGAAAGGTTTATAGGATTTTTATTAGAACATTATGCAGGCAGATTGCCATTGTGGCTATCTCCGGTTCAGGTAAAGATTCTGCCGATCAGTGATAAATTTTTACCATACTCAACAGAAGTTTTTACTCAATTAAAAAAAGCAGGAATAAGAGTTGAGACAGATGAACGAAGTGAGAAAGTTGGCAGAAAAATACGTGATGCTGAAATGGCCAAAGTACCGTTTATGCTGGTAATTGGTGAAAGAGAAACTATGGAAAGAAAGCTTGCCATAAGAAAAAATAACAAAACAGAAGCCGAACCTCAAACTATTGAGGAATTTATTAATTTGCTGAAAGAAGAAATTGCAGAAAGAAAAGGATAAAGTATTTTTACAGTAATGACGGCAACGCAATATATACGCTTATATGATTTTTTTAAACAACAATTGCACATAGAAGATGATGCAAAAACAAAAATCTTTATTGAAGAAGTTGAAAAAATTGTAGAAGACAGGTTTGATAAAGAAAAAGAAAATTTCGTACAAAAATCTGAAATCGAAAAAGTAGATTTTAAAATTGATTTGCTTCGACAGGAAATGAAAACAGGTTTTGCTGAAGCAAGAAGCGACTCGAAATCTGATATTAATAAACTGATAATCTGGATTGTTACTACTGGCATTGCTATTGTTGGCTTGCTTCTCGCATTTCTAAAATTTTAATTCTAATTATTCACTAAAAAACAATTAATGGCTTTACCGCAAAGAGGAAGATTTAATCCACGTTTTAACAGGCAGCCCGAACCTGAACATCGTATCAACGAAAGAATCCGGGCACAACAGGTACGTTTGGTTGGTGATAATGTAACCGTTGGTATTTATCCCACACAGGAAGCACTTCGCATTGCACAGCAACAGGAACTTGATCTTGTTGAAATTTCACCTAATGCAGATCCGCCCGTTTGCAAAGTAATTGACTACAAAAAATTTCTTTACGAGAAAAAACGTAAGGAAAAAGAAATGAAAGCAAATGCCAAACAGAGTGAGGTAAAAGAAATCCGCTTTACACCGGGCACTGATGATCATGATTTTGAATTCAAAACAAAACATGCGGAAAAATTTTTAAAAGATGGCAATAAAGTAAAAGCGTATGTGCAGTTTAAAGGGCGCGCCATTATGTTTAAAGAAAGAGGCGAGTTATTGCTTTTAAAATTTGCTGAACGTCTCGGTGAAGTTGGCGTTTTGGAAGGAATGCCAAAGATGGAAGGTAAAAGAATGCTGGTGATTTTTGCGCCTAAACCTGCTAAGAAAAAAGTATAATAATTGTATGTTTAAAAATATAAAAGGAAGCATGACGCTTCCTTTTTTTGTTTGCAGTATGTATGCAAAAACAATTATAATTTTTAGTTTAGTACACTGACTTCTTTTTCCGTGGAAATTTTTTCTTCAAGCTTTATTTTATCCCAACCACCTGGAACGTTGTATAAATTATGAATACCATTTCTTTTTAAAATGGATGCAGCAATCACGCTTCTGTAGCCACTGCCGCAGTGCACATATATATTCTGATCATCTTCAAGATCAGCCATACTTGCAGGATCTGTAAGTGTGCTCAACGGAATGTTTATCGCTTTCTTTATATGACCATCGGCATATTCCGGTTCTCTTCTTACATCCAGCACAACAAGACGATCATCGTGCGGAATATCCATAGCCAGTTCATCCGCATCAATATTTATGATCATATCAATTTTTTCACCGGCAGCTTTCCATGCATTAAAACCATCTTTAAGATAACCGGCAAATTTGGTAAAACCAACGCGGGTTAGTCTTACAATACTTTCTTTTTCTTTACCTGGCTGGCAAATAATTAAAAGCGTTTTATCAAAAGGCAAAAGGCTTCCGGCCCATTCAGCATATCTTCCATCTAAACCAATAAAAATTGATCCCGGAATAAACTCTTCCGTAAAATCTTCGGCTGCCCGTGTATCAATTAAAATAATATCATCACTATCCATTAAATCTTTCACCTGCTTAACAGATAAAGGATTTATTGCCTCTTCTAAAATTTTATCAAGGCTTTCATAACCTTCTTTGTTTATTCTTGCATTTATGGGAAAATACTGCGGAGGCGCTTCAAGACCTTCCGTTACGGCTGTTATAAATTCTTCTTTAGTTTTTACCTGCAACGCATAATTGGTTTGTTTTTCATTACCAATGGTACTTGATGTTTGCGGTCCTAAATTCTTTCCGCAACTGCTGCCTGCGCCATGCGCCGGATAAACAATAACATCATCGGCAAGCGGCATTATTTTTTGCTGCAGACTATCATACATAATTCCGGCAAGATCATTTGCTGTTAACAATTCTCCTTTCTGTGAAAGATCAGGTCTGCCTACATCACCAACAAATAAAGTATCGCCTGTAAATATTGCATGGTCTTTATTGTTTTCATCTTTTAAAAGATAACAGCAACTTTCTAAAGTATGCCCGGGTGTATGCAATACTTTAATAGTTACATTTCCAAGGCTGAATGTTTCATTGTCTTTTGCTATATAAACAGGAAATGCCGTTTTTGTTTCCGGCCCATAAATAATGGGAGCGCCGGTAGCCTTGCTCAGGTCAATATGACCGCTCACAAAATCTGCGTGAAAATGAGTTTCAAAAATATATTTGATTACAGCATTTCTCTTTTTTGCCATTGATATATACTCTTCAATATCTCTCAATGGATCAATGATGGCAGCTTCACCATTACTTTCAATATAATAAGCTGCCTCGCTGAGGCAACCTGTATATAATTGCTCTATATACATAAAAAGATTTCTGTAAAAATACGATTAGATGAAAAATAGAATTATAGTTTAACCAATCAATTCCTCAACAAAATTATTTACCTCTTGTATGCGGTTATAATTCAGTGAATAAAAAATAAATTTTCCTTCACGCTTTGTAATTACAATGCCGGCTCTGCGCAGTATGGCCAAATGCTGTGATACAACAGATTGTTCAAGCCTTAGATTAACATAAATTTCTGTTACCGTTATTTTTTTATTTTCATCAATCAGCTTTAATAACTGCTGCCTCAGTTTATGATTCAATGCCCGAAGTATCATTGCTGCTTTTTTAAGTCGCAAAAAATCCAGTTTCAGGGGTTCTGCGGCGGCTTTATCTTGTATTACTAAAAACTGCGCTGGTGTATTATTCATAGATTATACATTTTACAAACTATTAATAGTTTATTAATATTAGGTTTGATACATAAAAAATTATGCCTGTTTTAAATACAAGTTATTATTTTCTGAAATAAACGGGTTTTAGATAAAAAGGTTCACTGTAAGCGACATTTGAAAATCTTTCTGAAATATATGCTTGCATTGACAAAATTACAGCGGCCTTTGAAAGAAAAAGAGGATTTATATAAACAATATTTTTACTATGCAATATTTCCTCCAATTTCAAGCTCCCGCTGCCACCAGCTATAATGATTGCATTTTCTCTTTCTTTTTCCAAAAAATGCATATCTAATATTTCCGCAAATGGAGTTTTAATTACCGTAAGATTTTTATCATACAAAGCGGTGAATACTTCCATTCTGCGGGCATCAATTAAAGGACAGTATAAAAAACTTTCAGGTTTAATTAACGATTGCTCTTTTAATGCATAAGCCATTATGTCAAGTGTATTTAGCAGGATAAGTGATTTTTTTAAAGCATAACACAAAGCTTTTGCGGAAGCCAACCCAACTCTTAAGCCTGTATAACTTCCCGGACCGTTAACAACGGAAACAGCATTAATCATCTTCAAATCAACCTGTGCGGAACTGCAAACTTTTTTTATTGCAGGCTCTAAAAAAGAAGCATGTGTTTTTTGCGAATGGCTTTGTTCTTCTGCAATAATTTCTCCATCAAAACTTAAAATAACAGATGCAGTTTCAAAAGCTGTATTAATAGTGAGAATAATTGCCAAGATAAATATTTATAATTGTTGAGATTCCTGCACAAGCAAGCTTGAAATTGAGTAACGCTTATTTTGTGCAGCTAATTTTTGAAGCAAATGCAAAATATTTTTTAATCCAATTTTTTCACTCCATTCAAAAGGTCCGTAAGGATAATTTGTACCGAGCTTCATAGCAATATCAATTTGCTCTTTTGTACTTACATTTTCTTCAAGCGCATAATATGCTTCATTTATTATCATGGCTATTATGCGTGCAGCAATAAAACCATAATCATCCGCAGTCCATGCAAAGCGCCAGTTTAGTTTATTAAAAATATCTTCTGCTATTTTTTTAATAGCATCATTGCTGCAGGCAAGCTCTGTAACCTCACGATTCAGGAAACCATTCCATGCATTTAATCTTATATAATTAGGTTTATTGATCTCTTTGCAAACACAATTAACGGCATGTACAAAAACAGGTTTATCGTCTATAAATTCAGTATCACTAAATACGGTATCATTAAAACTCAGATCGAAATAAGCAGCAGCAAGTATATCTGCAAACTTTTCATTGGGCTCAATCCATTGCACAGTTATTTTATCGCTGAAACCTTTTTGAAGTAATTCCTTTTTTTGATCTTCTGTTGAACGGATGACAATATGCATACTCATATCTGCCACAAAAATAAGCGCTAAGAAATTAGCGATGAAAGCTTGGGCAGAGCGAATGCCAATTTATATTTGTTGTGATACTCTTAATAATAAAACCAATAAATATTTTTTATGTCAAAACAAATAATCCGCACAGAAAAAGCGCCTGCACCAATAGGACCTTACAGCCAGGCAATAAAGACAAGTGAATTTTTATTTATCAGCGGGCAGGTATGTATTGATCCCGCAACAAATGAAGTTGTTACCGGCGGCGCTGCAAAAGAAGCAGAGCAGGTAATGAAAAACCTAAATGCCATTTTAAAAGAAGCCAATCTTACATTTCAGCATGTAGTAAAAACAACTATTTTTTTAAGTGATATGAATTTATTTGCCGAAGTAAATGAAGTGTATGCAGAATTTTTTGATGACGATTTTCCTGCACGTGAAACTGTTGCTGTAAAAGGATTGCCTAAAAATGTGAACGTTGAAATAAGTATGACAGCAGTGGTGCATTTATAATTTTATTGATGCACTATACACAGTTTTAAAAGAGCATGTTTCACCAGGCTTTAATATTGCAAGACCTATCTTATTATTAAAAGCATCGGGGGCTGCACTTAGGTTTTCAATGGCAATACTGTTACGATGCGGCGGTGTATAAATCTGTAAATAAGGATAAGATTTATCTGGTTGAATTGAAAGTTCTAAACCTGAACTATTATTTCTTAAAACGAAAGCCGGTTTATTGTTATCATTCAGTAAAAAACAATTATCTAAGAACGTATCATCAAGAATTTCCGGTTGCTGAAATTTTTTATATGGAATGATTTCGCCTGTTGGTACAAGGCGTTCATTAAACACAAGCATTTTATCTGCGTTCATTTCAAAAGACAGCTCATTAACTTTTGCGCCAAGTGTAAAATACGGATGCCAGCCATCACATAAAGGCATCTGGGTTTCTGAATTATTTTTTACAGATGTTCTAATGGAAAGACTATTATCTTTTTCAAGGCTGTACGTAATAGTGCATGTATAATTGAACGGGAATCCTTTGTCTTCTTTTTGATATTCATATTGAAGTGTTACAAAAGCAGCATTCTCATTTA
>JBDTLW010000160.1:0-5684 GCA_039934575.1 Parafilimonas sp.
ACAAAAGCATATAAATTAAAATCGTTTTGCTCTAAAGCAATTTCAATTTCTTTTTTTAGTTGAAGTACAGATAAATTCTGCATTCTTTTTTCTCTTATTAAATAAAAAGCTTTTTGAGCCAGTAACAAAGATTTCTTTTCTGAGTTTTCAACAGATAACTGATTTAAAATTTCTTTTACTAACATATCAATACCATGTTTACTAATTGCTGATGTTTCAATTACCGGTACTGCTTTTTTTATATTGAAGGATGAGATTGTTTTCCGTAAACTATTGGCAAAACTTGCTGCATTTGATTTATCACTTTTATTCACAACAAAGATGTCTGCTATTTCCATCAAGCCACTTTTTAGTGATTGAATTTCGTCACCATATTCAGGAACCAATACAACAATTGTAGTGTTCGCAATGCCTGCAATTTCCACTTCGTTTTGCCCTGCTCCAACAGTTTCAATCAATATATAATCAAAACCTGCGGCTTGCATAATAGTTGTTATTTCAATGATCTTCGGATTTACGCCGCCTGCATTTCCTCTCGAAGCGAGCGAACGTATAAACACATCTTTATGATTATACCAATTTTGCATTCTTATTCTGTCACCTAATAATGCACCTGAAGTAAACGGTGATGATGGATCAACACACAACACGCCTATCTTTTTTCCCTGTTGAATAAAACTTTCAATCAAGGCATCAGTTAATGTACTCTTGCCTGCACCCGGCGGGCCTGTAATTCCAATCAAAGGTGTTTGACGCTGCTGTACTGATTGTAATAATTCAAACTCGTTTTCATTGTCATTTTCCAACAACGAAATGGCACGCGCTAATGCTTTTCTATCGCCGCTTTCTACTTTATATTTTAATTCATTCAACATAAAAAAATATAAAACAATTACTTGTTTTGCTGTTACAGTTTTATCATCATTAATTTATCTAAAGATGCTTTCACTTCCATCGGCTGTATGGCATTTATGCAGTGGCAATCATCAGGAGTAAGTTTGCAATCCTGGCAAAATTCGGGAAGCACAAATACTTCAACTTTATGACCAACCGGCGCCCAGCGGCCAGGGTGTTTTGGCTTTAAAGGCATAAACAAAGCCAGCACATTTTTATTAAGCGCAGCGCCTAAATGAACAGGTCCGGTACTATTGGCAATTACACAATCACTTTGATCTATTACAGCCATAAATTGTGCTAAAGAAAGCTTGCCGGTAATATCTGTTATCTTATCACCTGCTTCTTTAAATATAGGCTTTAAAAATCCTTTTTCATTTTCAGTTCCTGAAAGAATGATGTTATAATTATTTGTATCCAGCGATTTTATTAACGTAAGAAAATGATCAATACTCCATTCACGTGCATTGCCTTTTGATTTTGGATGAATGATAACATTGTATTTATCAGGCTGAATGATGTATTCATTTTCTGGCAATAACTTTTCGATTTTTGTTAAGCCATACCAATCGCTTATCTCACTTAAAGGATACACTTTATTTACACCAAAAACCTTAAGCAATTTTATATTTAATTGTACCTCATGAAGATCAGACATAGTCCGGCTTAAACGCAGCAGCCTGTTACAGGTGTACCAATGGTATAAACGGCTGCTTGTTCCTATACGCAATGGTATCTTTAATTCTTTAGCGCGCATAGCAAACTGCTTTGATGTTTTTACATGCAGCATAGCTTCAGGTTTGCTGCCATTAACCAAAATATTTTTTGCAAAAAAATCTTCCACATAAATAAAGTCATCAATATATTCACATGCATCTGCCAATGCCTTTGTATAAGCGCTTCCTAAAATAGCAACTTTGATGTTTGGAAATATTTCTTTCAATTTTTTTGCGATAGGTAATATCAATATCACATCGCCTATGCCGTCAGGTCTGCTTAAAATAATGTTTGAGGGCGCTCGTTTCATAAATTAATTAAACTATAATTTCTTCTGTCATCTTCTAAAATATAAATCAATTTTTTAAAACTTTAAAATTGCGAAATGTAAAAAGCCTTTTGCCGGTTAACTTTTCATACCAATACAAAAAACGATCTTTAGCTGAGAATTTTTTTTGTTTGATATTAAACTCAATATTCCAGTTTTGTTTTGCAATGCGTGACAACATTGGCTGCGGATGTGTGTTCTTAAATTTTTGCAGCGAATCGAATTCAGAATAATCAAACACATCACTGCTTTCAAGCTGCGGTAACGTTTCTTTATTTTCCTGCCACAGGTTTACAGCGTTCTTTATTTTTTCCTGCATGAGTTTAGGATTTTTTACCCAGCCATAATGATAAATATATGCATCAACCGGTTTAACCATTAATTTTTTTCCATCTCTGCGAAAGCCTTGTGCATCACGATATGCAGTAATGGTTTTATCATTCCGTATAATACGTACTTCTTTGTTGTACCACTTGCGGCTATCGCCAACATAATCATAACTGCCATAAAAATGCATGTACTTAAATACAAGCCCGTCAACACGTTTATCATCTTTATATTGTTGCACGGTTTTTAAAATTTCTGTATGATATTTTTCATGCACCGCTTCATCCGCCTGTATATAAAATGCCCAGTCGCTGTCATCAGCAATTAGTGCAAAAGCTTTGTCTGTTTCAACAGCTAAAATTTTTCCACCTTTATTGATTGATGGATCCCATACAGAATTAAATATTTTTATTTTATTTGAAGGAATGGACTTTATCAATGCTTCGGTTTCATCTTCACTGTCACCAACCAAAACGATCATTTCATCAACAACAGGTAAGATAGAACTGATAGCTTCAACAATTGGGTAATCATTTATAACAGCATTTTTAATAATAGTAAAGCCTGATATCTTCATACAAAAATTCTTATTAACAGCATCAAAAGTAGCTATCTGCGGTCATACAGCATATTGTTACATTTGTAAACATCTATGACAAACTTTATTCCCATATTTCCATTACAGATAGTTGTTTATCCGGGCGAAAAACTTAACCTGCATATTTTTGAAGAAAAGTATAAGCAGTTGATAAGCGAATGTTATAAAGAAAAAAAATTGTTTGGTATTCCTCCTGTATTAAAAAATAAAATTTCAGAAATAGGAACGTTAGTACGGATAACAGAAATTGTAAAAAAATATGATGATGGCAGAATGGATATAAAGACTGAAGCCGTAAGCCTGTATCGTATTTTAGAAGTGATTGATTCCGTACCAGCAAAATTGTATAGCGGCGCTATTGTAAAACACATTGCGAATGATGAAAACGGTGTGAGTAAACAACTGCAAAAAATTATTGATACAGTGCGTGAATTACATCGCCTGTTGCATGTACATAAAGATTTTAAAAAACCTGATACAGAAACAAAAAGTTATGATCTTGCCCATGATGCCGGGCTTTCGCTGGAAGAAGAATATGAATTGCTTTGTTTGCTGCGCGAAGATCAGCGCATTGAATATCTTCGCCGGCATTTAAAAAAAATAATCCCTGTTGCAGCAGGTATTGAAAATCTGAAAAAGAAAATTCAGTTGAATGGTCATTTTAAAGAATTAAAAGGATTTGATTTTGATTCAGGTAAAATATAATTTTTATGCAAACCACACTTTGCTTCGATTTTGGTAATACACGTTTAAAATATGCTGTATTTAATGACAGCGAATTAAAAGAAGTGAATGTGCTTGATGATGACAGCCCATCAACCATTGAAAATATTTTATCACAATACAAACCATCAAGATCAATTTTATCATCTGTTATTGATCATAATATTGAAATAGAAAATTTATTGGCTGATAAAACAAAATTTCACAAGCTTACCTATCAATCTAAAATACCTTTTATATCTCCTGTTGGCAAGCCTGAAACTATTGGAGCAGACAGGTTGGCGCTTGTTGCTGCAGCGGTTTATTTTTATCCAAAGCAACATAATCTTATTATTGGTTTGGGCTCTTGCATCACATACAATTTTGTAAATAAGTTTCATGAATTTTTAGGCGGATCCATTTCTCCCGGTCTTGAAATGCGGTTTAAATCAATGAATGCATTTACGGCAAAACTTCCGCTTGTAAAAGCAGATTCAAATTTTCCGCTTGTTGGTTATGATACAAAAACAAATTTGCAAAGCGGCGTTATATTGGGTATGGCAAAAGAAATGGATGGCATTATCAATGAATATGCCTTGCGCTATTGCAACTTTAACGTGCATTTAACCGGTGGTGATATGCGCTTTTTTGTGCCTCTTCTCAAAAACAAGATATTTGCAAGCCCTCAATTAATCTTTAAAGGTTTATATGCACTTAGTGAAACCAACAGTTAATCATTTTTTTTTCTGCGTTGTTTTTTTGTTTTGTTCTATAGCTGCTTACAGCCAGGAAAATTCTCCTTTTTCAAGATATGGTATTGGCGATATATACCCGCAGCAAAGCATCAGTTCGCGTGGTATGGCAGGTGTCAGCGCTGCATATTCAGGCGGTCAGGCACTCAATACAATTAATCCTGCAAGCTATGGGGCAATTAGCCTTGTAACGTATGATTTTGCTTTGAGTCTTGATTCCCGCACATTGCTAAGCGTTAATCCCGTTTCAAAATACAACTCGGTTAACTTACTGCCTTCTTATCTTTTGCTGGGTGTGCCTTTAACCAAACGCGGAACAAGAAATGGCGCAGGATTAGTTTTTGGTTTAAGACCGGCATCAAGAATTAATTATAGTATAAAAGGAAGCAGCCAGATATCTTATGACAGCCTTGGTATAAAAGATAGTGTGGATAATTTTTATGAAGGGAATGGCGGATTGAACCAGGTTTTTTTCGGCTTGGGTAAAACCTGGAAAAGCAAGCAAAAGCCAAACAACAGTTTGAGCCTTGGGTTTAATGCAGGCTACGAATGGGGCACCAAATTTATAAGTACAAAAACCAGTTTTCCTGCTGATAGCTCTTATGAAAACTGGGCAGCTTCCAATTCAACGGATACAACGCATTATTGGGGCGTGTTTTTAAATCCCGGTATTATGGCAAGCTTTACTTTAAAAGAAACTGCAAACCCTATTTCAAAACAAAGAAATTCTTATGTTCTTGTGCTGGGCGCTTCTGGTACGCTTGAGCAGGATTTGAATGCAACAAGAGACATTACCCGCGAAACTTTTGTTTATCAAACCGATGGTCTGCTTATACCTATTGACAGCGTGTATAAGGCAGCAGGTGTTCCGGGTAAAATAAATATACCGCTTAGTTTTAATGGCGGTGTTATGTTAAATAATATGATCTCTAACGGACCTTTTCAACTTAAAAAATGGAGCATCGGCGCCGATTATAGTTTTACTCATTGGTCAAAATATTTATATTATGGTGCGCCCGACCAGTTGAATGATAGCTGGATGATACGTGCAGGTGCAGAATTTTCACCCAATCCTTTCAGCAATAAAAATGTTTTTGCAAGCGGTATTTACAGGGTTGGCTATTATCGTGGCAAAGATTATATAAATGCAGATGGGCATGGATATAAAGTGCAGGCATTTACATTGGGTTATTCATTTAATTTAAGAAGATTTCATAGTTACGATAAACAATTCACTATGATAAATACTGCCCTTGAAGTTGGCAAAAGAGGCAGCAGTGTGAATAACATAACAGAAAACTTTTTTAAAGTTTCTCTCGGCTTATCTTTAAGTGATATTTGGTTTATCAAACGCAAGTATGATTAA
>JBDTLW010000161.1:0-5676 GCA_039934575.1 Parafilimonas sp.
GGCAGGGCTCCGCGCATTTGTCCGAGCCACCACTCCTTATAATTTGATCAGGTTAATTGTATTTAAGTTGCTTAAATTTTGAAGAAACTAATTTTAAACGGATAAAATATTGTGTTTACATTTCGAATTAAGCATCAAGGTTCAATAGCTGAAAAAACGACACTGCAAAAGCTTAATCAAGGCGAAAGAACAAACGTGCTGTATATCGTTTGTTCTTGATTTTTTTGGTACTTTTTTTATCAAGAAAAAAAGTACAGAAGAATAATATTGCAAAAGAAATTAATTGTTAATCACAATAACTTTAATATAATGTGCAACAAAAAGATGTTGCAACATTTATACAGCAGCACCAGCAAACTGCCAGTTATTTTTCCGCTTTAAAATCACCGCAACAATTAAACTCACAACAAGCCCGATAGGAAATATTTCTGCATAAGTAAGCAATATCGCCATCAAAGGAAACACCTTATTAAATCATTAACCTTCATTAACCTTTTAGTTAAGTTGATTAACCACGCGTCTCGCGTGGCACTTCTACTTTTGGCGGCAAATAAACTGCTATGCAAAGAATGTTGTTTGTTGTTGTTTTAAGTATTGCCGCACAAATTTTGTTTGCACAAAAAGCAATTGTCAAAGGGAGAGTGTTTGATTCTATTGCGCAAAAAGGATTGGCATATACAACAGTAAGCCTTGTGCATGCAAACGATTCTGCGCTGGTAAGTTTTGCACGTGCAGATTCTGCGGGCAGGTTTGTATTAAATGCAATAGAGAAAGGAAACTATTTGATCTCTGCATCCTACGTTGGTTATGTTACTGTTTGGAAAGCAATTACAATAAGCGGTTCTTCAAACCAAAATATTGGTGATGTGTTGATGCAGGATGTAAAGTTTGCAAGCGAGGTTACCGTTACTGTAAAACGTGCGCCTGTTGTGATGAACAATGATACGCTTGAATTTAATGCAGAGAATTTCAGAACGCAACCAAATGCAGTTGTGGAAGACATGCTGAAAAAAATGCCTGGCGTTACTGTGGACAAAGACGGTACTGTAAAAGTAAACGGACAAACAATTAAACGTGTATTGGTAAATGGTAAAGAATTTTTTACAGGTGATGTGAAAATGGCAACACAAAATTTACCGGCAGATGCAGTGGATAAAGTGCAGGTATTTGATAAGCAAAGCGACCAGAGTGAATTTACAGGTGTGGATGATGGCAACAGTGAAAAAACGATCAATTTAAAATTAAAGAAAGATAAGAGTAATGCTTTGTTTGGAAAACTAATGGCAGGTGCAGGCAATAATAGTCGCTATGATGCACAGGCAAACATTAATAAATTTAAAGGCGATGAACAACTTTCTTTTTTAGGCATGAGCAATAATACCAATCGCCAGGGTTTTCAAATAACAGACGTGTTGAATTTTACGGGAGCGCTTTCAAAAGGAATGCGCAATGGCGGTGGCGTTGAAATAAAAATGAATAGTGATGAAGACAATAATGGTTTGCCCATAACAGGATTAGGTCAGAACCAGCAAGGCATTGCCAACACTACTGCGGGCGGTATTAACTACAACAATTTATGGAACAAAGGCAAGACTGACTGGAGTTCGAATTATTTGGGCAGCGATATTCATTTAGTAACTAACAAAGAAAGCAATACGCAAAATATTTTGCCCGACTTAACGCTTAATCGTGCTGCAAATAACAATACCATCAATGATAATACAGAGCATAGTTTCAATATAATTCTCGATCAGAAAATTGATAGTTCATTTTCGTTTAAGATGAGCCCTTCTGTAACATGGCAATCCACCAATAAAAAAGGCGCAAATACTTACAGCGAATCAACTGAAGAAGGAATTAAATTAAATGATGGTTTTAGCAACACCACTTCGAATGCCGATGCCTTTAATTTGAACAATAATATTTTGTTTAGAAAAAGATTAGCGAAGAAAGGAAGAACAATTTCGCTGAACCTGAGCATGGGTTACAATCATAGTGATATGAATGGAACAATACTGTCTGATAATATATTTTATAACGATAACGGAACCAGTTATGATTCATCTTTGAACCAGGCATATACGCGTGATGCGATCACAAGAAATTTTGGGTCAAAGTTAATTTATACAGAACCCATGGGAAAGAGATCGTTGTTTGAATTCAGCGGATTCTTTAATACAAATGCTGGCGCCAGCAATAAGCAAACGTTTGATTACAATAATTTGTCGGGCAAGCACGATGCATTAAATCCTTTACTGAGCAATGATTACAGAACCAACTATACCTATACTGGTGGCGGCATTAATTTCAGAACAAATCAAAAGAAGGTAAATATAACAGCAGGTGCACAATTGCAATCAGCGGAATTGAAGGGTGTAAACAATTCCTTTAATCAAAATATCAAACAAAATTTTACAGATGTATTGCCTGATGCGATTCTTCAGTATAATATCAGTCGTACAAAAAATTTGCGGTTTGAATACAATGCATCAACAACGCAACCCAGCATTACACAGTTGCAACCGGTTGCTGATGTTAGCGATCCGTTGAATATAGTGATTGGTAATCCAAATTTAAAAAGAGCCTATCAACACAACATACAGGTAAATCTATTTGCGGCAAATCCTGTTGCAAGAAAAAATCTCTTTGGATTTTTCAACTTCACTGCGTCAACTGATGCGATCATACGATCTGATACAGTCAAACAAAATGGTGCACGTATCAGCAGTTACACTAATGCCAATGGAGTATATAATATTTTCGGAAATCTTGAATATGGTTTTCCACTGAAGAAAATTAAGTCAAGGATTGAAGCAGGCACCAATATTACGGTTAGCAAAAATGCTTCATTCATTAATGCTGAACGCAATAACACAAAAGCGTTTTCACTTGGTCCGAATGTGGATTATCATTTTGGAATTGATGATAAAATTGATTTGGATATTACGGCGCGTATATCTGTAAATCATACAACTTATTCTTTACAACAATTCAGCGACAATAATTATTTGCAACAGAATTATGGAATTGATATTACGAATTATTTGCTATGGAAAATTTCAATTCACAACGAGTTCAATTATATTTTAAATACCGGCAGAACAGATGATTTTAATACCAAAATTCCTTTGTGGAATGCTTCGCTTGCAAAAAGTATTTTAAAAAATAATCGAGGTGAATTTAAGTTCAGCGTACAGGATCTATTGAATAAAAATACAGGCATCAGCCGCAGCAGTAACCAGGGTTATATTGTTGATGAAAGATACAATGTTCTGCAACGTTATTTCTTGATCAGCTTTACTTACAGTTTAAATAAATCTGGTTTGAACAGTGGCGGACCAAGAGCTGTGATAAAGACTTTTAATAATTAAACCCCCATCCCCTAAAGGGGAGTGAAATCCTGAAGCCCCGGCCCTAAAGTGGGTAAAATAATTATTTTCATTTATAAAATAAAAGGATTATTTATGGTTTCTTTCTTTCCTTTTACGGGAGGGGGGCATCTCTCTTCTCCCTTTAGGGCCGGGGCTTCGGGCGTTCTTTAACCTTAATTAACCTTAAACCAAGATTACTTAACACGCACTGCAATTAGTTTTGATCTCAATAAAAAAATCATCATGAAAAAATATTTATTAGCTGCTTTTATGTTAGCAACAATTATTACGCAGGCGCAAATAAAACAAGGAACCATTATTTATGAACGAAAAGTGGATGTGCATCGCCGCATGCAGGATGAACAAATGAAAGCAATGGTGCCGCAATTTCAAACGACAAAAAATGAACTTATTTTCAGCGATAACATTTCTGTTTATAAAGCTTTACCAGAAGACAATGCGCCTGATCCTTTTGATAATGGCGGCGGTAATCACATCATGATAAAGATCGGCGGACCCGGAGAAAATTCTGTGTTGTATAGAAATTATACAAATCAAAAATTTTTAGAACAAACAGAACTGGCAGATAAAGATTACGTCATTAATGACACGATCAAACCACAAGACTGGAAACTTTCAGATGAAACAAAAACTATTTTAAATCATGTGTGTAAAAAAGCAACAACGAAAACAGAACGCGGAAATGATGTTGTTGCATGGTACACGGAAGATATTCCAACTCCTGTTGGTCCGGATACATTTGGCGGTTTGCCTGGTGCCATTTTAATGATTGACATTAACAATGCAGAAATGGTTTTCACCGCAAGTGATTTTAAAAATGATGTTGACAACAAAGCACTGAATGAACCATCAAAAGGTAAATATATAACGCGTGCTGATTTTAATAAAAAGGTGGATGATATGTTTGGTCCTGCAACACCAGATGGAAAAAGAATTATAACGAAAGATAATTGATGCGGTTTGTATATAATTTTATTGAGTGAAAAAACAAGTATCAGTAAAAGCAGTTAGCAGGTTATTAATGATCAGTACAATTGTTCTGATCGCTGCTTTTCAGTATTACTGGATCAATCGTTTGTATAAAGACGAATGGCAAACCCTGAAGAAAGAAACTGATATTTCGTTTCGCGATGTGGTGTATAAACTGCAGTTGCAAAGATTCAGAAAGGATACAACCATTTTCAAAAAAGGTATTCCGGATAATTTGTTTATGCTTGATGTGGTGGACAGTGTGAAAGAGCGGCTTATTGATTCTGCGATGAATGATCATCTTGAGGGAAAGAACCGGCAGGTGATGATCTCTATCACATCTGAAAGGCATCATGATTCGATGAATAATGATGCAGAATTCATCCGGCAAAATGCAGATACGTTTAATATGCCGCTTCCTTCGCCAACTGATGCACCACACATTCTAAGATATTTTTCAAACAATAAAACGCTGAATGATTCTTTATCAATTAATCAAATTGATTCAGCATATAAAATTGAATTATTAAAGAACGGCATCAATCTTCCATTCATTATAAAAAGTTTTTCAGGAAAAGAAAATGAATTGAACAGTACGATAAAACCTGATGAGTTAAAAACAAATTTCACTTACGTTGGTTTATCGCAGGCACATGCTTACCAGGCTGAATTTGCAAATCCTTTCAGTTATATTTTAAATAAGATAAAATTGCAGGTACTGTTCTCGATATTACTCTTAACAATTACACTGCTATCTTTTATTTTCCTCTATAGAAATTTAATAAATCAACGCAGGCTTGCTGTAATGAAGAATGAATTTATCAGCAACATTACACATGAATTAAAAACGCCCATTGCAACTGTGAATGTTGCCATTGAAGCATTGCGAAATTTCAACGCTATTCAAAGTCCGGAGAAAACAAAAGAGTATCTGGATATTTCGGCTTCGGAATTACAAAGACTTTCTTTATTGGTGGACAAAGTTTTACGGCTATCTATGTTTGAGAACAAAGAAATCGAATTAAAGAAAGAGAATTTTGATCTTTACCAGTTAACAGAAGAAATAATAACAACGATGAAGTTGCAATTCGATAAAGCAAATGCAAACATTAATCTTATAAAAGAAGGCGAAAGGTTTACAATTGATGCAGATAAAATTCATATCACCAGCATGATCTATAACTTACTTGATAATGCTTTAAAATATAGCAAAGAAAATCCTGAGATAGAAGTTAAGATAATTTCACATACAGGCTATATTGAATTACGCGTAAGTGATAATGGCATTGGTATTGCACCCGAATACAAACAAAAA
>JBDTLW010000162.1:0-5669 GCA_039934575.1 Parafilimonas sp.
AATTCGGAATTCTCGGCAGCGGAAGCTGGGCTACAGCACTGGCAAAAATTTTAACAGACAGCGGCGAAACTATCCATTGGTATGTGCGCAATACTGATACAATAACACATTTAAAACAGCGCCGTAATAACCCGCATTATTTAAGCAACGCTTTTTTTGATACAAGCCATTTGCAGCTCAGCAGCAATATGAATTATGTAATTGAATCATGCGATGTATTGTTGGTTGTAATTCCATCTGCGTATGTGCATCAATCGTTGAGTACATTAAATAAAAATGCGTTTGCAGGTAAAAAAATTATCTCTGCTATAAAAGGAATTTTGCCTGAAAAAAACCAGTTGCTGAATGAATATCTTGAAGAAAATTTTAATGTTGATCTGAACGATTATTTTACAGTGCTTGGTCCATGTCATGCTGAAGAAGTGGCCGCAGAAAAACTATCTTATCTTACTTTTTCAGGATTGGATATAAAGACCGCGCAGGAAATTGCAGCACATTTTAATACTGAATTTATTAAGACACTTGTAAACCCGGATATATTAGGCGTTCAATATGCGGCGGTTTTAAAAAATATTTATGCATTAGGCGCTGGTATTGCACATGGTTTGGAATATGGCGATAATTTTTTGAGTGTTTACATAGCCAATGCGGCTAATGAAATGGTTCGTTTTTTAAGAGAAGTAAAACATGAAGCATCAAGTGATGATCTTAATTATGCGGCTTCAGTTTATTTAGGTGATTTGCTTGTAACGTGTTATTCTTTATACAGCCGCAACCGTATGCTCGGCAATATGATTGGTAAAGGTTATTCTGTAAAAGCAGCACAGCTTGAATTGGGCATGGTGGCTGAAGGGTATAATGCAAGCAAATGCATTCATCTTACAAATGAGGAATTGAAAGTGCATATCCCTGTTGCCAATATTATTTATAAAATTTTGTGGGAACAATTATCGCCCGCAGAAGGGTTTGAAACAATTGAAAATTTATTGGTGTAATGGTTTTAATTGCAAAAAAAGTATTCTAATCTTTGGTAGAAAAATGAATATAAAATCTAACTTTATTGCCTTCTTGTAAGCAAGATTACTTGATAAGGTAATAAGGTTTTTTACAAGCTTTGAATATATTTCTACGAAGGTTTTAAAACTTTATTCTTTGATATTTTGAACATTTATGGTGTGGAGACGAAGAACAAATCTGAAGCTATTGAAAACTTATTGATATAAGCCGGGTATCATTATTTACTGTTCTGAAACTTCATGTTCTGATTCATGAAAAACTATATCATACTCTTTTAATTCTTCAAGTACAAATTCATATATAGAAGGCAGTATTGGAATATGCAAACCTGTTTCGGTAATCTTTTTTTCAAGAATAAGTTTTGCTGCAATACCAATGGGCAAGCCAACTGTTTTAGCCATTGCCGTATGAATATTATCTGCACCTTTTACTACAAGAGTAGATTTTATAGCCGATCTTTTTTTATTTATTTCATATTCAATTTCGTGCAGCATTACAATCATGTCTTTATCTTTTGGCTGTAATGCAAGTTTTGTTTCTGCTATAAACTGCAATACATCTGCAGCGCTGCACAATCCTTTATTGATTAATGACTCATCATTCAATCCTAAAAAAAATAATTGTTTTAAAGTGAGATTGGCTTCATGCATTTGAACAGCCACACTTTCAGCGGCGCGGCTTTTTACTTCATCTGCATTCAGTGTTGTTAATTCTCCTTTTTCATCAATCATCATAAAATCATCGTCGGGATGTTCACCTTCACTTAATACTTCCTGCTCTGCTTCCATAAGATTCATTAACTGTTCCATCATAGCCTTTGCATATTCCAGCCGGGAGCTTAGCAATTTTGTAAGCCATTCACCAAAGCCATGTTTCTCAAAATGCTGTTTAAAAAATTCTGAGAGCGTTAAGCCATCTGTTTCATACACTTTTTCTTCATCCGTTAATTTCAGATCAATAATATTTTTCCAGCCAAAACAAAAATCAGGATGTCTTAATGTTGTGCGCATAAACGTATTCACTTCATCCAAATTATATATGGGAATATAGCTAAGAGAATCGCGGTTAAGATAATAAGCATACCATCCTAAGCCCGTAACTTCAACACCATGTTTTGCTGAAAATAATTCCTCATATTTTAATGAAACTTCTTTGTTGTTTTCTTTATATACAGCCCCGGCTTTTCCAGCCATGATAACGTTGCGCGGATTCCAGCTTATTTTATAATGCCAGGGATTATCATCGCTTTCCGGCGCAACTAATCCACCGCAATGCGATTTAAAAGAAATGATGCTACCGCCCTGTTTTTTTATAGAATGAATAAGCTGCATGGCGCTCATGTGATCAATGCCGGGATCTAAACCCATTTCATATAAAAACAAAACGCCGCTGTCTTTAATTTCAGACGAAAGCTTTTTTATTTCTTCATCAACATACGAAGCGGTGAGCAGATGTTTTTTATATTGTAAACAATCAACTGCAATTAAAAAATGAAGTTGCGCAGGCATCAAAGAAATAACAAGATCGGCTTTGCTGATATAATTTTTTCTTTCATCACTATTGGTTACATCCACAGAAACGGCCTGCACATTTTTATGCTCACCCACTTTTTGCTGCACAGTTTTCAGATCATGATCTGCAATAATTATCTGCCAGTTTTTTTCAGCAGCAAGATGCTTTAAATAATTAATAAGAACGGTTGCAGATTTTCCTGCGCCAAATAATAATATGTGTGTGGAATTAATATCAACCGGCATTATACAAAATTGAAATGCAAATTTAAGTTATGTAAACAGGATTAATTGTCACCAATAACATAAACATTGTTTGCATCTGAGCTTACCAGCGAAACTTTTGAAGTGGCATACTGCGCATTCATATCCTTAGGTGTTTTAACAATAACATTTTTGCCGGCCTTTAAATTATGCAGATACAAAGTTTCTCCTTTATGAAAACGATTTGAAGCATCATAATACTGCACATTCACCACAACAAGATCAAGATTCACATCGCTTATATTTTGTATTTTCAAATCTGCACTGCCATTACTCATTTCTATATATTCAGGAACAGTAACATAATTTGCACTTGATTTTGTGCTAATATGTTTTGCTGCTGCTGTTTCGTTTTTTTGCGATGACTGATCACTTGCTGCATCATCATTTGTGTTTGTTCTTCTAAGCACAGGCCTGTTTTCAGATGCATTCAGATCGCCTGTATTTGCTGATGAAGGATCATTGTTTATATTATCTTTTGAAGCATTAGTAATTACAGGTTTATTGGATTGCTTTTCAGAATTATCAATTGTTTTTTCATCTGTTGATTTTGGCAAACTGATTTCTGTTGCAGGAAACTTATTTGATGTTTGAATATAATTTGCCTGCTTTGTTATTGATTTAATTGTGTGTGTGGTTTTCCGTTCTTCGGCCTGGTCATTTATTATAGGTTCAGTTGCTGCAAGAATATTTTGCTTATCACTATTTGAAGTTAATGAAGCTGTATTGGCTGCAGTATTATCATTTAAATTTGATGAAGCCTGATTTGTATTATTTACTGCTGCAGGCTGCACAGATTTTAAGGGGGATGACTTTAATACAGATGCTGTTGCATTCGTATTATGCAAGAGCCAATATCCTAAGCTGAAAATTATTACTAAAGCAATAGTGGGTACAATAAATTCAGATGCTTTACCAAGTGAAAAACTTTTTTTTGCTTTTTTATTGTGCAATATAATATTTTGAATGTACCTGTCTTTTATCGCATCAAGCGGCTCTTCATATTTTATTTCAAGAACTGGCTCCGCCTTATTTTTATGAAGAGTTTGCGTTTGCAAAACCGGCGCAGGCGCAACTTTTATTGGTTCTGCAGTTGCTGTAGAAGAAGTTTTTTCCTGTTTCCAATCAAGCCAGGCTGCTTCCCAGCTTAAAGATTTTGATTGTAAGCCTGCTGTTTGTTTTTGTTCAGCCATTTTTTGCGATACCATTTTCTTTGGCTCATCTGCTGAAATATTTATATAAGAAGGTTTGGGTATTGTTTGAATTCTGCTCCAGTCTGCTGAAACTTTATATCTTGGCTTTTGTTTAATTGCAGGTTCGGTAATATTATTATTCATTGCCATCGCTGCCTGCACAGAAGGGCTTATGGGCGATACCGGTTGCTTATTGATATTTTCTTTGCCGGGCAAAACTGCATACATTTTAAACTCAGACATTTCACCGGGATAACTCCATGCAGCGCTTCGCCCATCAATCCATATAAGATCATAAGGCTTAAGATTTTTTTGAATAAGCTCTTCCGCAGTAAAGGGACCTTGTTCTTTATTATTGCGCAGCAGGCGATATGCTCTGATATTCATGTTAAGTGCTATTGTATATAATGTATAAAAAGCCTGAAATATTGTAAAGGCTATGATAAATTTTGATAAGCAGAGTTTAAATGAAGGATAAGAGTTTTTGTTTTTTGTGATTTGGTTTGAAGTATGAAAGTCAGCAGCTATCAATTTGCGGTTGATGATTCACAAAAATTTGCTTCAATGCTTATCCTCATTTTATACACGTGGATTATGCTTGCCTGTTTTATATAGCGCTTAAAAAACCTATTGCCGTAAGTTTGCGTAACCAGTATTAATTATCAATGCAAATACCATCGGGAAAATTAATTGCAATAGGCGGCGCTGAAGATAAAGGAGCCGATACCGATCTTGGTCAGCTTCATAAAAATAATCTTAATTTTTTTGAGCTTGGCATTCTGCGCCGTATTGTGGAAGAAACAGGAGGTGTAAAAAAGAGAATTGAAGTTGTTACCACTGCATCTATGATACCGTACCAGGTTGGTGAAAATTATCTGAATGCATTTGGCAAGATCGGTTGCGTAAATGTTGATATAATGCATATACGTACCCGTGAAGATTTGCATCAACCGGAATATCTTGAACGCTTAAAAAAATGTGATTGCATCATGCTTAGCGGTGGCAATCAAATGCGGCTTTCTGCCACCCTTGGCGGAACAACCTTTTTAAAAGCTTTACGTGATCGCTATTGGAATGAAAATATTGTAATTGCAGGAACATCTGCCGGCGCTATGGCAATGAGCAATACCATGATATATGAAGGCAATCCTTTTAAAGCGCATTTAAAAGGTGAGGTGAAAATAACCACTGGTCTCCGCATGATTGACAATGTAATTTTTGATTCACATTTTGAAAAGCGCGGACGCTTTGTGCGGCTTGCGCAAGCTGTGGCAAGTAACCCCGGTTGTATTGGAATTGGATTAGGAGAAGATACGGGAATGATAATTACACAAGGCAACCGCATGGAAGCTATTGGCAGCGGTTTAATTATAATTATTGACGGGCATGAAGTTGTGCATACAAATATTGCTGATATTCCCGAAGGCAATCCCATGAGCATAGAAAATTTGCGCGTGCATTTTTGTGCAAGAGGCAATGGGTATATAATTGATGAAAGAAAATTTGTTGAGAAGATGGGCAAAGAAACAACACCCGTTATGTCTGATATAGTGTAATATTTGCCTGCCATGAGTGTTGCAGATAAACTTATCTGGATTGTTGTTTTTGTAATAATTGCTTTATTAATGTCTTTCCTGAGAGATACAAAATCAAAAAATAAAAAAATAATTTTTTTTGGTGATTC
>JBDTLW010000163.1:0-5631 GCA_039934575.1 Parafilimonas sp.
GATTAAAACCATTATTCATTTGCCATACACTCAAAGGCACACCAAGTTGCGAGTTATAACTGCGCGGGCTGCGTACGATGTTATAATCAGGTGACAGCAATTGGTACAACCATTCTTTTACAATTGTTTTACCATTGCTTCCGGTAATAGCAATAACAGGATAATTAAATTGTTTTCTGTGATAAGCTGCTAAAGATTGTAAAGCGGCAAGCGTATCATCAACAAAAATAAAATTAGCATTGGTAAAAACAGCAGCATCAAAACCTTTTTGGACTGCAAAATTGCGAACACCTCTTTCATACAACTCAGCAATAAAAGCATGCGCATTCCTTCTTTCCGTAACGATTGCAAAAAACAAAGTTGTTTCAGGAAAAATTATTCGCCGGCTATCTGTAAGCAATTGCTCAATAAAAGCATCAGCATGTACAAATTTTGTTTTGGCATTTAATAAAGATGCGATCTGCTTAATTGTGTACATCAACTAAAAAAGTTTTACCGATAATGATCTATTCTGAATCATTAGAACTGCCAAAAATGGCTGCAATTTTTTTTGTGATAGAAAGAAATAAACCACGTTGTTTATCCGGGCAGCATTTCTCAAAAAATTCAGGAGCATAATACGATGGATTAACAACAGTATTTTTTGTAATGATCCATAAGCGAGCGCTTGCTGCATCATTAATATTGCATTTTGTATTTCCATCATTACAAAATCCATCGCCGGAATCGCCCGGAATAGCCCATGCCTTATTTTCATTTATATAATTTAATACAGAATTGCAGGATTCTTTATTAACCACTGCTTCAGTTACAACAGTAGGTGAGCCCGCTGAAGAACCACGCATAAGATTTAAGTGATAATTGTATCCTTTCCATTCATTATTTTTTTGAGCGATTATGCGATAATCAATTGAGCGAACCCATGCAAAATTTTCAACAGCATAAGCAATCACCAAATCATTTTCTGTTTGCAGTTTCCGCAATATTGAATCTTCTATTGGCTGCTTATTGCTGCCAGGACCATCAACATTATTTTCCGGTATATTTTTTTGAGCACTGCAACCTGTATTTATTAGCGCCATTATACATATTAATTTAAACAAGTTCTTTATCATTGAAGCTTATTTTGTTTTATTTTATTCCATGTTTTATACAGAAACTCCTGCGTTGGCTGAAATTCAGGAATCTCTTTCAATGGTTCACATTCTTTCCAGTATTCTTTCATATCAGCAGGCAATTGTTGATATAACTCTGTGCCCTGTGTTTTCCATGCTAACATTTCATCACTCACCTGTTTTATAATCTTTGCAGGATTGCCGGCAACTACACTTCTGCGCTCAATTATTTCATCAGCCTTAATAAAACTTAATGCACCAACAATACATTCATCACCTAAATGAACGTTATCCATAATTACACTGTTCATTCCAACCAAACAATTTTTACCAATTACTGCGCCATGTATTATTGCACCATGACCAATGTGCGCTGATTCTTTCAGCAAAACTGTAACACCCGGAAACATGTGTATGATGCAATTCTCCTGCACATTACATCCATCTTCAATAATAATTTTTCCCCAATCTCCGCGAAGAGCAGCACCCGGACCAACATACACATTTTTGCCAATTATCACATTCCCCGTTACACATGCCTGCGGATGAATGAATGCTGATTTATGTATCACCGGAATAAAATCTTTAAAAGAATAAATCATAATTAAAGTGAAAGGTACAAACTTCGGTAAATGTTATTGATGCATTCGTTAATGTATCCATTCAAGTGAGCCGGATTCAAAAGCATTTTCAACACCGGTTTCAACTATCAGCCTTCCGGAATCATTCACTTCTTTTACTAAGCCTGAAAAAACAATAGAACCTTGTTTGAATTTTACAATCTCATTACGCTTGTATAGGTGTTCATTATAATTTTTTAAAACGAGATTGCTATTTCCAGAGAATAATTGTTTAAGATTTTTATTGAGTAATGAACACAGTTGTTTTGCCAGTTTAATAACATTATAATTTTTACCAGTAATTTGCTGTAGAGACACAGGGTTTTTTAGCGTGTCAGAAAAAACCATTTGGTTTATATTAATACCAAACCCAATTATAGCAAATTGCCATTTTTTGCCCCTTATAATGTTTTCAATAAGAATGCCTGCTGCCTTTCTGTCATTGCAGTAAATATCATTTGGCCATTTAATTTTAATTTGTTCATTTGTGTATTTGTTAAATAATTCCATTGCACTTAATGCAGCAGCCATATTTAAAATAAATTGTTGATTTATTAGTAATTCGCTTGTGTGAAGCACAGCAGACATAACAATATTATCTCCGCTTGCAGATAACCATTTTTTACTGAGCTGGCCTTTTCCCGCAGTTTGCTCAAATGCAAAATAGACATCTCCATTAATGGCAGTACCATTTTTTACCTGTTGCATGGCATAGTTGTTGGTACTGTCAACGCTTAATAATTCTATAAAGCGTTTGCCAATTACATTATTTATTGATGCCGCTGACAAAGAATTAGTAATTTTGGCGAAACTACATTTTTGATAAATAGTTTTTCTAATATTAAATCGCAAACTCTTATTAATTTATTCATTTAAATTGTTGCTTATTTGGAACCACTTACCGTTTTAGCTTCACGCCGGAAGAGCACAGTTACAAGGCTTAATGCCAACTCCAGAATTTTTAAACTTATACTTAAGGCGATTCAGGAAAAAAAGGGTGAAAATATTACTTCTCTTGATTTGAGAAAAATACCAGAAGCTGTAAGCGATTATTTTATTGTTTGCGAAGCTGGAAGCACAACACAGATAAGAGCAATAGCAGATTTTGTTGAGGAAACTATAAAAAAAGAATTAGGCGAAAACCCCTACAGGCATGAAGGTTATAATGCCTTGCATTGGGTACTTATTGATTATGTAAATATTGTGGTGCACGTAATGCTTAGAGAAACAAGAAAATTTTATAAATTGGAAGAACTGTGGAGTGATGCAACTCTACAGGAATATTAACTAATAAATTTAACCGGCTAATTATAATATTGCGGAGATTTAATATGTATGGCACAGGAAAATAATAAGATTAAACCAGACATGTATGAAAGAGGCACAGGCGGCAGCAGCGATAAAACCCCAAAGCGCGGCCCACGTTTCAGTATTTACTGGATATATGCTTTGGTGGCAGTAATCCTCATTGCATTTAATGTTTTTAAACTTAACTCGCCCGATATTATTACTACTACAGAGCAGGAGTTTAAAGAAAAAATGTTGAAGGAAGGCGATGTACAAAAGATTGATAAAGTAAGAAACAAAGAGCTCGTTCGTGTTTATATAAAACAGGAAAGTCTTTCAAAAGATTTTTACAAGAATAAATTAAACAATAAGCCTTTTACAAAAGATCCATCCACCAATCCTATGTTTGAGTTTCGTGTAAGCGATTGGGAAAGTTTTAACAGGAGTCTCGACCAGTTTTACAAAGACAATAATATCCCCGACGTTCCGCAAACAGTTTATGATGAAGGGGAATGGTTTGGACCTTTTGCAAATATTATTGTAACTGTTTTATTGTTTGTAGGCTTATGGGTTTTACTCATGCGAAAAGTAGGCGGCGGAGGCAACAGCGGCGGTCCGGGCGGTATCTTTAATATTGGAAAATCAAAAGCACAATTATTTGATAAAGGAACTAAAGTAAACATAACTTTTTCAGACGTAGCTGGATTGGACGAAGCCAAAGTTGAGGTAATGGAAATTGTTGACTTTCTTAAAAATCCAAAAAAATATACAGCATTAGGCGGTAAAATTCCAAAAGGAGCCTTGCTGATCGGCCCTCCGGGTACAGGTAAAACTCTATTGGCAAAAGCTATGGCTGGTGAAGCACAAGTTCCTTTTTTCAGCATGAGCGGTTCTGATTTTGTTGAGCTATTTGTAGGGGTTGGTGCAAGCCGTGTTCGCGATCTTTTCAAACAGGCAAGAGAAAAAGCTCCTTGTATAATTTTTATTGATGAAATTGATGCAATAGGCAGAGCCCGTGGCAGAAATGCAATTGTAAGCAATGATGAGCGTGAAAATACATTAAACCAGTTGCTTGTTGAAATGGATGGCTTTGGTGGTGAAAGCGGAATTATAATTCTTGCTGCAACTAACCGTCCGGATGTTCTGGATACTGCTTTACTTCGTCCAGGCCGTTTTGACAGACAAATTTCAATAGACAGACCTGATGTTAAAGGAAGAGAAGATATCTTCAGAGTGCATTTAAAACCAATTAAAGTTTCACAGTCACTTAATATACTTAAACTGGCAGAACAAACTCCGGGTTTTGCTGGTGCAGATATTGCAAACGTATGTAATGAGGCTGCCCTTATTGCCGCACGTAAAGGCAAAGAAATGGTTGAGATGAGTGACTTTCAGGATGCCATAGACAGAGTTATCGGAGGGCTTGAAAAGAAAAACAAAATAATATCTCCTGAAGAAAAAGAAATAATCGCCTATCATGAAGCTGGCCATGCAATTTGCGGATGGTACCTTGAACATGCTTATCCTTTATTAAAAGTAACAATAGTTCCCCGTGGAAGTGCTGCGCTGGGTTATGCGCAATACACACCAAAAGAGCAATATTTATATAATACCGAACAGTTAATGGATCAGCTCTGTATGACTCTGGGCGGAAGAGCTTCTGAAGAAATTTTCTTTGGAAAGATTTCAACAGGTGCATCCAATGACCTGCAGCAGATAACAAAGACTGCCTATGCAATGATAACTGTATATGGCATGAATGCAAAAATTGGAAATATAAGTTATTACGATCCTACACAGGACAATACTTTTGTAAAACCTTATAGCGAAAAAACCGGTGAAATTATTGACGAGGAAGTAAGAAAACTTATTGAGGTTGCTTACGCAAAAACAAAAGCCCTGCTAATTGAAAAGAAAGCCCAGGTAGAAATTCTTGCAAAAGAACTTTTAGTGAAAGAAGTTTTATTTCAAAGCGATGTAGAAACCTTGATTGGAAAAAGACCTTTTGATGATAAAAAGCATGAAGAAGATAAAGACGAGGAACTTACGGGAGAAAATCATCAAAATGGTACAATAAGCGCAGGCGTGCCTCCATACGACAGCAGCCTTACCGCTTCTGTTCCAAAACAACCGGCTTCGTAATTAGTATGAAAGCAACTTCAGCAAGACAAAATATATTAAAAAAAATTAAACAGGCACTGGACAAACCGGTGCCTTTGCCATTTGAAAAATCTGAATTAAATCAAACTTTTTTTAAGAAAAATAAAACTGATCTTGAAATTCTTTTTGCTGAAAATTTTTCTGACTTGCAAGGACGGTTTTCTTTTTGTAATAATGAAGCCGAACTTATTCAGCAATTACAAACTTTGTTCACTGCAAGAAATTGGAATTCTATTTTTTTAAATGAAAGTCAGCTTAAAGAAACGCTTATTTCTCAAGGTCTGAAGATAAGTACAGAAACAACTTTGCCCGATTGTGATGTATCTATTACTTCCTGCGAATATCTTGTTGCGAGAACAGGCAGCATACTGTTGAGCAGTATTCAAAGCGGGCGCACAGCAAGTGTTTATGCACCCATTCATATTTGCATAGCCTATACAAACCAATTG